>JASHRZ010000107.1 GCA_030037055.1 Alphaproteobacteria bacterium | reverse complement strand
TCCTACCTCAAGACGATCGAGGGCTCCTTCCTCTACGAGCGCGCTCCCGATCTCGAGGGCATCCGCGTTCCGACCCATATCGTCGTCGGCGCCGACGACACGCTGACGCCGCCGGAGGTGGCGCGCGCCATGGCGCGGCGGATCGCCGGCGCGCGGCTCACCGTCATTCCCGAGGCGGGCCATCTCGCCAATCTCGAGCAGCCCCAGCGCTTCAGCGCCGCCGTGCTGGGCTTCCTGCGCGAGCAGCTGCGATGACTCTTGGAGAGAAGCAGGCGGCGCTGGTCGCGCTTGCCGGCAAGCTTGGGCGCGAGCGCTTCGCCCTGCGCGCCGACACATACGACCGCGAGGCGAGCTTTCCTTTCGAGAACTATGCCGATCTGCGCGCGGCCGGGCTCACCGCGCTCTGCGTGCCCGAGCGCCATGGCGGCGGCGGCGCCGATTTCGCGACATATTGTCTGGTCTCGGCCGAGCTAGGTCGTTATTGCGGCTCGACCGCGCTCACCTTCAACATGCATGTCTGCTCGACTTTGTGGACGGGCGCACTGGCCGACGATCTCGACATGACACCGGCCGAGCGCGAGCGGCACGAGCGCCACCGTGCCGAACACTACCGCCGCATCGTTGCCGAGGGCGCGATCTACGCTCAGCCGTTCTCCGAAGGCGGCGCCGCCGCGGCAGGCAAGGCGCCCTTCGGCAGCGTGGCGCGACGCGTCGCCGGCGGCTATCTCCTCAACGGCAAGAAGATTTTCGCCTCGCTCTCCGGTGCCGCTGATTATTACGGCGTGCTCTGCACCGAGGAGAAGCCGGTCCTGTCGCAGCGCGACACGCTTTACCTCGGCGTGCCCGCCGCGGCTGAAGGCGTCTCGATCGCCGGCGATTGGGACCCGCTGGGCATGCGCGGCACGGTCTCGCGCACGCTGCTGCTCAGGGACGTGTTCGTGCCGGAGACGGCCGAGCTGATGCCCCCCGGCATCTACTATCAGGCGGCCTCGCGCTGGCCGCATATGTTCTTGACGCTCGCGCCCACCTATATGGGCATCGCTCAGGCGGCTTATGACTTCACCGTGAGCTATCTGCGCGGCGAGGTGCCGGGCGTGCCGACGAAGCGGCGGATGTATCCGACCAAGCAGATCGCCGTCGCCGAGATGTTCGTACGCCTCCAGCAGACGCGCGCCCTGTTCGAGCGCGTGATCGCCGAGGCCCGGATCGATCCCTCCAAGGAGGAGCGGCTGCGCGCCTATGCCGCGCAATACACCATCATGGAGGGTTCGAACGAGCTTTGCCGGCTCGCCATCCGCACCTGCGGCGGCCAGGCGATGCTGCGCTCGCTGCCGCTGGAGCGGCTCTACCGCGACAGCCGCTGCGGCTCGTTGATGCTGCCCTGGACGGCGGAGCTCTGTCTCGATCGCCTCGGCCGCGAGACGCTCTACGAGCCCGGCGAGACGGACGGCTGAGCGGCGCCGATGGACCTTTCCTCCTGGCTCGAGCGCCGCGCCGACCGCACGCCCGGGGATTTGGCGATCCGGTTCGAAGGGACCGACTATTCCTGGGCCGCGCTTCACCGCGAGATGCGCCGGATGGCGGGCGCGCTTGCCGCGCTCGGCATTGGCCGCGGCGATCGCGTGGCGCATTTGGGCTACAACAACCCGCTCTTCCTCGTTCTGCTTTTCGCCTGCGCGCGCCTTGGTGCGATGCTGGTGCCGCTCAACTGGCGGCTCGCTATACCCGAGCATCGCATCATCCTCGCCGATGCCGAGCCGGCGCTGCTGCTCTACGAGGACGCCTTCGCCGAGCCCGCGTCGCGGCTGGGGGCGCGCGCATTGGCGCTCAACGCCTTCGTCGCGGCGGCGGCGCATGCGCGCGAGCGGGAAGCGGACGCTTCCTCCTCCTTGGAGGCCCCGGTGCTGGTGGTCTATACCTCGGGCACGACCGGGCGGCCGAAAGGCGCGGTGCTGACGCAAAGCGCGCTGTCATGGAACGCGGTCAACAGCACGCTGATGCACGACCTCACCGGCGAGGACCACGTGCTGACGACCTTGCCGATGTTCCATGTCGGCGGGCTCAACATTCAGACCTTGCCGGCGCTCCATGCCGGGGCTCGGGTGAGCTTGCACCGGCGCTTCGATCCCGCGGCGACCTTGGCGGCGATCGCGCAGGCGAGGCCGAGCCTCACCGTGCTAGTGCCGACGCAGCTCGCGGCGCTAATCGAGCATCCTGCCTGGCCGGCGACCAACCTTTCCAGCCTGCGCGCGATCACCACCGGCTCGACCATCGTCCCGCGGCCGCTGATCGAGGCGATCCATGCCCGCGGCGTGCCGGTGATCCAGGTCTACGGCGCCACCGAGACCGCGCCCATCGCCATCCACCAGACGCGGCGCGAGGCTTTCGCTTCGGTGGGCTCCTGCGGCAGGCCGGCGCTCCATTGCGAGGCGCGCATCGTCGATGCCGATGGGCACGAGGTTCCGCGCGGCGAGCGCGGCGAGATCCTGATCCGCGGTCCCAATGTGATGACCGGCTACTGGCGCAACCCGACCGCCACCGCCGCGGCGCTGGTCGATGGCTGGTTCCATACCGGCGATATCGGCCATGTCGACGCGCGCGGCGATTACTATATCGACGAGCGCAAGAACGATGTCATCATCTCCGGCGGCGAGAGCATCTACCCCGCCGAGATCGAGGCCATCCTGCTCGAGGATGTCCGCATCGCCGAGGCGGCGGTGGTGGCGCGTGAGGACTCGCGATGGGGCGAGGTCCCGGTGGCCGTCATCGTCCGCCGCGCCGGCGCGGATCTCGCCGCGGCCGAGGTGCTGGCGCTGTTCCGCGACCGGATCGCGCGCTTCAAGCATCCCCGCGCCATCGTCTTCGCCGCGTCGCTGCCGAAGAATGCCCTCGGCAAGGTGCTTCGCCACGAGCTGCGGCGGGCGCTGTCGGCGGGGGAGGTGTAGCATGGCCGTGCGCGACGGGCGCGGCTTCATCGCGGGCTTGCGCGCGCAGCCGCGAGAGATCTGGGTCGAGGGCGAGCGGGTGGGCGACGTCACCACCCATCCCGCCTTCCGCGAGAGCGTCGCACGGCTTGCTGAGCTTTACGACATGCAGGTCGATCCCGTGCACCAGGAGACGCTCACCTATGTCGTGCCGGAGACGGGACAGCGCGCGGGCGCGGCGTTCATGCCGGCCTTCGGCCTTGCTGATCTGCAGAAGCGGCGCGCCGCCTATCGCCTCTGGGCCGAGGCGACCTTCGGGTTGATGGGACGCTCGCCCGATTTCCTCAATGTCAGCCTGCTCGCCTTCGCCGAGGCCAAGCACGTCTTCGCCCGCGGCGGCGAGGCTTTCGGCGGCAACATCGAGCGCTACTACGCCCATGTCCGGGACAACGATCTCTTCCTCAGCCATGCGCTGATCACGCCGCAGAACGACCGCTCGCGCCCCTCCTCGGGCCAGGCCGACCCCTCTCTCCATCTCAAGGTAGTACGCGAAAGCTCGGCGGGCATCACCGTCAGCGGCGCGCGCATGCTGGCGACGCTCGGCCCGGTCGCCGACGAGATGATCCTCTACAACCTGCCGGGCTTCCGGCCGGGCGACGAGGATCACGCCATCATGTTTGCCGTGCCCGCGGGCATCGACGGCTTGCGCCAGATCTGCCGCACGCCCTATGACAGGGGCGGCCGCTCGCGTTTCGACCATCCGCTCGCCGCGCGCTTCGAGGAGAGCGATGCGCTGCTGATCTTCGACAATGTGCTGGTGCCGTGGGAGCGAGTGTTCCTCTACCGCGACGTGGCGCTGTCGAACGCGGTCTACCCCGACACGGCGCTGCGCAACCACACCGCCCACCAGACCAACACGCGGGCGCTCGTGAAGCTGCAATTCGCTGTCGGGCTCGCCATCGCCCTTGCCCGCGCGATCGGGGCCGATCAGTTCCTGCACGTGCAGCAGATGCTCGGCGAATGCCTCGGCACCATTGAGATCATCAAGAGCGGGCTGGTCCGCGCCGAGATCGAGCACGAGCGCACCGCCGCCGGTCCGGTGCGCGCAGCGCTGGCGCCGCTGCAGGCGCTGCGCGCCTTTCTGCCGACCGCCTATCCCCGCGTGGTGGAGGTGCTGCAGACCATCGGCGCCGGCGGGCTGATGATGATGCCGAGTGGCGCCGATTTCGCCGTGCCCGACATCGCCGAGGGCGTCCGGCGCCACTACCAGGGGGCGGCGGGCGTTTCGGCGCTCGAGCGGGTGCGGCTCTTCAAGCTCGCGTGGGACCTGGTCGGCGACGCCTTCGGCGCGCGCCAGCTGCAATACGAGCGGTACTATGCCGGCGATCCCGTGCGAATTCTCGCCGGCAACTACCTCGCCGCCGACGATCGCGAGCCCATGGCGCTGGTCGACAAGGCGAAGGCGCTTGCCGAGGATCCCATGCTAGGCTGAGGGCCGTGGCGCAATGCGGGAGGCAAGGATGAGCCGGCTCATGAACAGGCGCGATTTCGCGCTCGGCGCCGCTGCCGGCGCGCTGGCGGTCTCCTTCCCCGAGGGCCGAGCGCGGGCGGCGCTGGCGCCACTCAAGATCGGCGTCCTGCTGCCGCGTTCGGGCTTTCAGGCGCTGTTCGGCCAGGGGGCCCAGCGCGGCTTCGAGGTCGCCGTCAAGGTGGTGCGCGACATGGGGGTCGAGATCGAGCTGATCAACGCCGACACGGAATCGAAGCCCGAGGTCGCGCGCACCCAGGCGGAGCGGCTGATCCGCGACGGCGCGCAGCTCGTCAGCGGCTGCTTCGATTCCGGCCAGACCGCAGCGGCGGCGCAGGTCTGCGAGCAGCACGGCGTGCCCTTCCTCATCAATATCGGCGCCGATCCCGCGATCACCGAGCAGGGCTACAAATTCGTCTTCCGCAACTTCCCGACCAGCATCATGCTCGGCTCCGGCAGCCTCAAGCTGATGGGCGAGCTCTTCGCGGCGACGCACACCGCGCCCAAGACCGCGGTGCTGATGATCATCAACGACACTTTCGGCCAGGGCTTCCTCAAGGGGCTGAACGCGCTGCTGCCGAAATCCGGCCTGCCGTTCCAGATCGTGGAGACCATCAGCTACGACCCGCAGACGAAGGACATCTCCATCGAGGTGGCGCAGGCCAAGGCGGCGGGGGCCGATCTGCATCTTGCGGTCACGCGCCTCAATGACGGGATCCTGATGATCCGCGAGATGGTGAAGCAGCGCTACGAGCCGATGGGCGTGATCAGCCCCGGCGCGCCCGGCTTCTACGAACGGCAGTTCATCAAGGTGCTCGGCAAATACGCCGAGTACAACTACTCCATCAATCCCTGGATGGATCCGAAGCAGGAGCTGACCAGGGAGTTGGAGACAGCCTTCTACAAGGAGTTTCCGGACCAGTCTTTCGATCTCAACATCGGCTTCTCCTTCGAGGCGGTGATGATCGCCGCCAACGCCTACAAGCGCGCGGGCTCGAGCCAGCCGCAGGCGCTGGTGGAGGCCTTGCGTGCCACCGACATTCCCAAGCGCGTGATGGTCGGCGGGCCCATCCGCTTCAACGAGAAGGGACAGAACGTCGATACCGGCATGGCGGCGCTGCAGATCCGCAACGAGAAGCCGACCGTGGTGCTGCCTGCGGCCAACGCCGAGCTGGCGCCCGTCTTCCCCGTGCCGAGTTGGACGCAGCGCGGCTGAGGCGAGCGGCATTTCGCTCAGTGGGGTGTACGGCAGCGACGCGACGACCTAGGCTCTGGTATCCCTGGCATCCGGCCGCTCCGCCGGCCGAGGACGAACCGATGGAGGTTGTCATGAAACGCCTTGCCGGAGCCATCGTGGCTGTGTCGATCGTTTCCGCCGGTTGGACCGGTGCCTGGGCGGCGGATTCGGGCCAAAACCCGGGACAAAAGGACGCGTCGTCCTTCGACAGTGCAGCCGAGCAATTTAAGGCTGGATTTCGCCAAATCGGAGACGGCGCTCAACAGGTTGGCGAAGGCATCAAGCAGGGTGCGATCAATGCCTGGGAAGCGGTCAAGGCTGGGGCCTCGGCGGCGAGCGAGAAATTCCAGGAGACCCAGGGCAAGCCCAAGGCAGGGCAGCCCGCCACAGCAGGCGATGCGTCGCGCTGATGCGGTCGAGGCAAATTGCAGAAACCGGTGACGGGATGGGCTGTTCTACCGGCAGTCGCCGGCATATCGCATGACGCGCCGCTGCTGCGAGGTCCTCTACTTCGGCGCACGCCGCAGGAGCCTCGTCCTGGTGAAAATCGCCGCCCGAGCCTGTAAGATTGCGCAGGAAGCGGAGAGGCGCCGCGTTCCTTGCGCGAGAGTGGCTTTGGCTATCCGCGCGGTGCCGCTGCGAAGTCGAAATCCATTGAGAGATAGGGCTTGATGACGGACCAAAATGGGCAGAGCCCGCATGAGGCGACACTGGCTCGCTTGATCGTGACGACATTGAATCTCGAGATCCAGGCGGCGGAGATCAGCCCGGACGCGCCGCTTTACGGCGAGGGGCTGGGGTTGGATTCGATCGACATGCTGGAAATCGCGCTCGTGGTATCGAAGGAGTTCGGCGTGAAGCTTCGGGCCGACGACAAGAACAATCGGCAGATCTTCAGCTCGTTGCGCAATCTGAGCTCCTATATCCAGCAGAACAGAGTGAGCTGAATGCGCCTTTCCGCGGGCTCGCTGGCGCGCGGCTGCGGTTTCATCGCCCTTGGCTCTTGTCCCCTGCTGATCCATCTGGCGATGGTCACCGGGGGCGGAGCGCGGGTCGCTTGGGTGCCGGGCATCGGCCGGGTTGTCGATCTCGGCCTCGTGGCGGCATCGGCCGTCCCGCACACCGTCATCTACGTGACGTTGCTGGCGGTGTTCGGGGCGACGCTGCTGCCCCGGCGCGACGCGCTCGTCACCGCGCTGTCGCGCCGGATGTACGGGAGCATAACCCCGGCGATGGCCGCCTATACCCGCGGCGTGACCTGGGCCTGGTGCGGCTTCTTCGCGGCGCAGCTCGCGACCTCGCTGGCGCTCTTCCTGTGGGCGCCGATCGCTGTCTGGTCGGTTTTCGTGAACATCCTGAATGCGCCGCTCTTCGTGCTGATGTTCGCGGCCGAGCACGCATGCCGGCTGGTTTGCCTGGCCGACGCGCCGCGTCATTCGCCGGCTGAGGTGGTGCGCATGATCGCCTACATCAGAGACGGCGTGTGGAAGCAAGCGAGGCGCCGCTGATGCCGGGCGAGCAGCTCGACCCGGGCCGGATGGCGCCGAGCGCGGCGCTCGCCTATCCGCTGCTGCGGCCTGACCGGCCGGACGCGGTCATCGCCTTCCGCGGGCGACGACCGGTCAGCGTTGCGCGGTTCCTGGGCGACGTCGCCGCGGTTTCAGCCCTACTGCCGGCGCGCCGGCATGTACTCAACCTCTGCGCCGACCGCTACCGTTTCGCCGTCGGTCTCGCCGCTGCGCTGTGCCGCGAGCAGATCAGCCTTTTGCCGCCGAGCGACACGGTCGGGACGCTTCGCGCTGTCGCCGCTGATTTCGCCGATTCCTACTGCCTCAGCGATGCCGCGCCGCCCTCTCTGCCGATCCCCTGCCTCGCCTATCCCGAGGATCTCCCGGATGCTCGGGAGGTAGCGGTGGTGCCGTTGGTTCCGGTGGGGCAACGCGCGCTGATCCTCTTCACTTCCGGCTCGACCGGGCGGCCGCGGCCGCACGCGAAATCCTGGGGCGCGCTCGTCCGCAGCGCGCGTGCCGCGGGCGAGCGGCTCGGCGCGGACGCGCTGGCGAACGCCACCATCGTCGGTACCGTGCCGCATCAGCACAGCTACGGCCTGGAATCGACCGTGTTGCTGGCGCTCCAGCACGGGATGGCGATTGAGCCCGAGCGCCCGTTCTATCCCGGCGACATTCGCGCGAGCCTGGAGGCGGCGCCGCGGCCGCGCATCCTGGTCACGACGCCGATCCACATTCGCACGCTGCTTGGCGAGGCCGACAGGTTGCCGACGGTTGATCTCCTCCTCTCCGCCACGGCGCCGCTCTCGCAACCGCTTGCGGCGGAGGCCGAGGCGCGGTTCCGCGCGCCGCTCCTCGAGATCTATGGCTGCTCGGAGGCCGGCCAAATCGCCACGCGCCGCACGGTCGAGGGCGCCGAATGGCGATGTCTTGCCGGCGTCGTCCTGCGCCAGGACGAGCACGGTACTTGGGCAAGCGGCGCGCCAGTGGAGACCGCGACGCTGCTCCACGATGTCATCGAGCTGACCGGTCCCGACCGCTTCCTCCTCCACGGCCGGACGGCGGATCTCGTCAACATCGCCGGCAAGCGCACTTCCTTGGCCTATCTCGATCATCAGCTAATTTCGATCCCCGGCGTAAGGGACGGCGTTTTCATCATGCCGGAGGAGGCGGACGGCTGCGTCACCCGGCTCACGGCCGTGGTCGTCGCGCCCGGCCTGTCGGCCGCGATGATCTTGCGGGCGCTGCGCCAGCGGATCGACGCCGCCTTCCTGCCGCGCCCGCTGGTGTTGGTCGATGCAATGCCGCGCAACGCGCTGGGAAAGCTGCCGCGCGAGGCGGTGCTGCGGATGGTTTCCGGCGGCTCGAGATAGACATGTGGCAGTCTCTCGAGGTCCGTTTCGGTGTCGATCACCCGACCGCCGCGGGCCATTTTCCCGGCAATCCGATCATCCCGGGCGCCGTGCTGCTCGACGAGGTCCTGCACGCGATCGCCGGCGCCCGAGGCGGCGGGCCCATCGTCATCCGCTCGGCGAAGTTTCTCCGGCCGGTGCGTCCCGGCGATCGCCTGCTGATCCGCTGGCAGAGTGACGCGCCGGGCGAGACGAAATTCGAATGCCGGTTGCTCGATCCGGACCGCCTGGCGCTGGCCGGGACAGTGCATCGGGAGGCGGCGTCGCGGTGAGGACGAGCAACACGCCGCAGGAATGGACGCGGCGGAGGGAGCGTGGTGCCGTGCCGCTGATCAGGCTCATGGTCTGGGTGGCGCGCCGCCTCGGCCGGCGGATCGCACGACTGTTCCTCTGGCCGATCTGCGTCTATTTCCTCATCTTCGCCCGCGGGCCGCGCAAGGCGTCGCGGCAATACCTCGCTCGCGTCCTGGCTCGCAGGCCGACGCTGCTCGATGTCCTGCGCCACTTCCACTGTTTTGCCGCATGCGTGCTCGACCGCGTCTTCTTTCTCAACGACCAAATTCGACTGTTCGATCTCCGGGTTCACGGCGAGGAGATCGTGCTGGACATCGCGCGGCGCGGCGCCGGCTGCGTCTTGCTCGGGGCGCATTTCGGCAGCTTCGAGGTCGCGCGGGCGCTCGGCCGCCGGCAGCCGGGTCTCAGGGTGAGCCTCGTGATGTACGAGGAGAATGCGCGCAAGATCCGCGCAGTCCTCAACGCGATCAATCCCGCTCTTGCCATGGAAGTCATCGGATTGGGACGGTCCGATTCGATGATCACGGTCGGCGAGCGCCTCGAGCAGGGGCATTTCGTCGG
>JASHRZ010000106.1 GCA_030037055.1 Alphaproteobacteria bacterium | reverse complement strand
GGAGCGCAGCATGTCGGATCGGGTCGCGGCCCATCAGCGACGCCGACAGCACCGGAAACGGGACTGCGGCCGAAAAGCGCAGATGACCACGGCAGAAACGATCTTTCAGAACTCGCTCTCGGCTTTCAATCTTCGGAAATTCGACGATGCCGAGCGCCTCTTCAAGACGATGCTGGAGAAGGAGCCCGGACATTTCGGGGCTTTGAACCTGCTGACGATCGTCTTGATGAGCCAGGGGCGCTTCGAGGAGGCCGAAGCCTTCATTGCGCGAGCGGTCAAGATCAACTCGGGCTCCGCCGCTTCGTTCTACAACTACGGCATGATCCTGAAAATGCTGGGCAAGCCGCGGCCGGCCTTGGCGCAATTCGACCGCGCGCTCGCGCTCGATGCGAAGGCCGCGCAAATCTGGAACAGCCGCGGTGCCGTGCACAACGATCTGAAAGAGTATGACCGCGCCATCGCCGATTTCGACAAGGCGATCGCGATCGATGCGAATTCTGGCGACGCCTTCTGCAACAAGGGAAAATCGCTGACGCTGCTCAAGCGCCATGAGGAGGCGCTGGCGGCTTATGACAAGGCGCTGGCGCTCAAGCCCGATTTGCTCGAAGCCTGGCTCGGCCGCGGCAATGTCCTGCGCGAGCAACAGCGGCGCGACGCGGCGCTGGCGGCCTATGCGAAGGCGTTGGCGCTCAAGCCCGACTCCGCGGAAGCCTGGCTTGGCCGGGCTTTCGCGCTCGCGGAGCTCAACCGCTCCGACGAGGCGATGTCGGCCTATGACAAGGCACTGAACGCAAAGCCCGGGCTCCCCGGCGGCTGGAACGGCCGCGGCAATCTGCTCGCCGCGCTCAAGCGTTTCGACGAGGCGCTCGCGGCTTACGACAAGGCGCTCGCCCTCAAGCCGGATCTGGCCGAAGCCTGGCTTGGCCGCGGCAACGTCTTCCGCGAGCTCAAGCGCCACGAGGACGCGTTCGCCGCCTATGACAAGGCGCTCGCCGCCAAGCCGGATTTCGCCGAGGCCCGGCTCTGCCGCGCCGACGCCTTGCGCGCGCTCGGCCGCTACGAGGAAGCGGTGGCGGAGTATGAGAAAACGCTGGCGCTGGCGCCCGACCTGCCCGGCGTCGAGGGCATGCGGCTGCACTGCAAGCTGCTGATCTGCGACTGGCGCAATCTCGCGGCGGAGCGCGAGCATCTGATCGCGTCGGTCCGGCGGAAGAAGGCGAATGCCACGCCCTTCGCCTTCTACAACCTCTCCTCCTCACCCGCGGATCAGCTCGACTGCGCGCGATCCTGGTCGGCGGCGAAATATCCGGCGCTGGCGCCGAGGTGCTGGGAAGGGGCGGTCTATCGGCACGACCGCATCCGCGTCGCCTATGTCTCTGGCGATTTTCACGAGCATGCGACCTCCTATCTCGCCGCGGGGCTCTTCGAATGCCATGACCGGTCGCGATTCGAGGTCACGGCGATATCGGTCGGACAGGACGACGGCTCGGCGATGCGCGCGCGGCTCAAGCAGGCTTTCGACCACTTCATCGAGGCGCGGGGGTCGAGCGACGACGAGATCGCCGAGCGCATCGGAAAGGCCGAGATCGATATCCTGGTCGACCTCAAAGGGTTCACCCAGGACGCCCGCACCGGCGTCTTCGCGCGCCGTCCCGCGCCCATTCAGGTCAACTATCTCGGATTCCCTGCGACGATGGGAGCGGACTATATCGACTATCTGGTCGGCGACCGCATCGTCGTCCCGGCCGCGCACCAAGCGCATTACGCCGAGAAGATCGCTTATGTGCCCGGCAGCTACCAGATCAACGACAGCAAACGCCCGAGCGCAAACAAGCCCTTCGCCCGCGCCGCGCTGGGGCTGCCCGAAACGGGCTTCGTCTTCTGCTGCTTCAACAACAACTTCAAGATCTTCCCGGAGGTCTTCGAATGCTGGATGCGGCTCCTCCGGCAAAGAGAAGAAAGCGTGCTATGGCTGCTCGAGGACAATGCCGGCGCGGCGGCCAATCTGCGAAAGGAGGCGCGGGCAAGAGGAGTCGATCCTGATCGCCTGGTCTTCGCGAAGCGCACGGCGCTGCCGGAGCATCTCGCGCGTCATCGCGCTGCCGACCTGTTCCTGGACACGCTGCCCTACAACGCGCACACGACCGCGAGCGACGCGCTCTGGGCGGGCGTGCCGGTGCTGACCCGGATCGGAGAGACCTTCGCCGGCCGGGTGGCGGCCTCGCTCCTTCACGCGGTCGGCCTGCCGGAGCTTGTCGCCGAGACGCCGGAGGCCTATGAGGAGCGCGCGCTCGCGCTCGCAACGCATCCCGAGGCGCTGTTGCGCCTGCGGGAGAAGCTCGCGCAAAAGCGGTCGACCGCGCCGCTCTTTGACACGGCGGCGTCCACGCGCCATCTCGAGCGCTCATATCTCACGATGTACCGGCGCTATCAAGCCGGCCTGCCGCCCGACCATATCGGCGATCAAGGCGAGTGACCCAGCCGGTGGATATCGGGTCAGATCGCTCGGCGATACCGGCAGTCCGCGCTTTCCCGCGTCCAAGCAGCCACCCGAACGCTGCAGCCGCCGCTGCACCGCCAGCCAACTCGGCCGCAATGAAGGGCAGGACGTGACTCGGTTGAATGCGGGCAAAGCTGTCCGTCAGAGCACGCGCGAGGGTGACGGCGGGATTGGCAAAGGCGGTGGATGAGGTGAACCGATAGGCGCCCGTGATATAGGCAGCGATGCCGTAGGGCAACGCTGCCGGCTTGTGGCGCCCGGCGCTCAAGATCAGACCGATCGAGCCGAACGTCGCGACAAACTCTCCGACCCATTCGCCGCTCGTTCCGCGGGCATGCGCCGAGGATTGCAGGATCGGCAGGCGGAACATCAAATGGGCGGTCCAGCCGCCGATGACTGCCCCGAGGATCTGCGCCACGACATCGAGCGCCGGCCGGAAGCGGCATCGACCGTGGC
>JASHRZ010000105.1 GCA_030037055.1 Alphaproteobacteria bacterium | reverse complement strand
AGCTTTCTCGTCATCGATTATAACGGGCAGCCCAACAGCGTGGAGTTCGGCATCGGCCACGGCTTCACCCAGGCCTCGGACGGGCTGGTGCTGAAGCTGATGGTAGAGCACGCGTTCTGAGGAATGGCGGCAGGCCGGACGGAGCGGCCGGCGGCTATTGCTGCAACAGCAGGTCGCAATTGTGCCGCTGCGCGATGAGGCAATCCTCCATCCGGCTTTCCGCGATCAGCCGGAACACCAGCCACAGCCCGAGCGCGGCGACGACGACGATGACGGCGACGGCCGCCCAGGTGGCGCCGTCATTGTCGTAATCGCGCTCGACCTCCCGGGCCGCCGCCTCATGCGTCTTGCGGGCGGCATCCCGGTCGACCCGGCTCGCAGCGTCGATCTCGGCCTGGCGCGCCGCCCAATCCGACCGGCGCGGCGGCGGCGCGAGCAGCGGATGCAGCTGGCGCAGCCGCTCGAGCCATTTCGTCTCGGTGGTCATGGCCCGGAAGGCGGCCCGCCGGCGGCGGGAGCGGCCTCTCCGGCCGCGCCGCGCAGATCCATCGGCCGCGCCGGGACGATGGCGGCAATGGCGTGCTTGTAGACCAGCATGGCGCGGCCGCGATCGACGATCAGCAGCGTGTAGTCATCCTCCCCGGCCATGATGCCGCCGATGCGGATGCCGCCGATGAGATAGATCGCGAGCGGCGGCCGCTCGGTCTGGGCCATCTGCATGAAGGTCGATTGCAGCCGCATTGCTCGCCTCTCCCCGCCTTGCCGACATCGCCCGTGCCTTGCGCTGCGCCAGGGCGGGGCGAACAGACGGCAGGACCACGCCTGCCGCCTAAAATATCAGCTGCGGCCGGCCCTGTCTCTGCTCGCATGCTAGGGCGGCGGGGCCGGGTTCATCCCCGGACCGGCCGCGAGCCATTTAGGCGCTCGTGAGCGCGAGACCCGAGAGAGATTTGCCGGACCGTCGGCGGACCGTCATGATGGCGCGGTGGGTGGCGGACCAAGGGGAGGAAGAGGCAGATGCTGATCGGATTCGACATGCCGGTGCGCGGCGCGCTGGCGACGCCTGAGACCATGGCGCGGCTTGCCGGCGAGGGCGAGGCGATGGGTTATGGCCATGCGAGCTTCAGCGACCACATCGTCATCCCGACCGACATTCGCGCGCGCTATCCCTATGCCGAGACCGGCGAATTCCCGGCGCAGGGGCGCGGCAACTGGTACGAGCAGCTCACCACCATGGCCTTCCTCGCCGCCAAGACCTCACGCCTCCGGCTCGTCACCTCCGTCATGGTGGTGCCCTACCGCCCGGCGGTGCTCACTGCCAAGGTGCTGGCGACGATCGATCTGCTGTCGGAGGGCAGGCTCACCCTCGGCTGCGGCGCCGGCTGGCTCGCGGAGGAATTCGCGGCGCTCGGCACGCCGCCCTTTGCCGAGCGCGGCGCGGTCGTCGACGAGTATCTCGCGGCGTTCCGCGCGCTCTGGACCATGGACAAGCCCCGCTTCGAAGGGCGCTATGTCCGCTTCGCCGACATCGTCTTCGCGCCGAAGCCGGCGCAGCGGCCGCATCCGCCGCTCTGGGTCGGCGGCGAGAGCGGGCCGGCGCTGCGCCGCGCCGCGCGGCTGGGCAATGGCTGGTACCCGATCGGCTCCAATCCGCGCCACCCGCTCGACACGCTGACGCGCTATCGCGAAGCGGTCGAGCGGCTGCGCGCGCTTGCCCGCGAGGCCGGACGCGACCCGTCGGAGATCACGTTGGCCTATCGCTGCGCGCGTCACGGCGACGCCGCCGCGGCGCGGACGGAAGGCGGCGAGCGGCGGCTCTTCTCCGGCGGCGCCGCGGAGATCGCAGCCGACCTCCGCGCCCTTCGCGATCTCGGCGTCGCCTCTGTCGATTTCGGGCTCCTCGGCGCGACGCCGGAGGCCTCGCTCGACCGGATGAAGCGGTTCCGCGACGGCGTGCTGGCGCGGATGTAACGGCCGGCGCCCCCGCGCTCCGGCTTCCCGGCGGAGGCGGACGGCATGCCCGCGACTTTCCCCCTGCCAGTCATGACCTGGCGGCGAGCGCCGCCATTATTGATCCAGATCAATGCCCGCCGCTGGAATTAATCAGATGATAAATTAAAGCTGGATGGAGGGTTCGATGACGGCGGATTTGTCTCAGTCGAGTGCTCGCTGGCGGGTCGGCAAGGCGGTGGCTTCCCTGGCGCAGCTGCCGGGCTCGATCCTGCTCGCGGTCCAAGGCTGGCGCGAGCGGTCCCGGCTGCGCCGCGAGCTGGAGACGCTGTCGCGCCACGGCGAGCTTGATCGCACGCTGAGCGACAGCGGCATCGCCCGCAGCGACGTGTCGCGGCTCATGCGCGCGCATCCGAACACGCCGCAGCAATTGGCTCAGATGATGCAACGCCTGGGCATCGACCGCGCCGCACTGCCGCACAGCACGGCGGTAGCGGAGATGCTGCGCGCGATCGAATGGCAGTGCGGCGAATGCGCCGATTGGCGCCAATGCCGCGCCTGGCTGGCTTCGCCTGATGCAGCGGAAAGCCACCGCGCGTTTTGCCCCAATGCCGAGGCGTTTGAGCAGCTGCGCTCGGCCGCAACGCCGGCGAAAGGCGCTTCGTCCTGAAGCTCCGAGGGCTCGCGCGGGAGGCTTGTGCTCGGCGACCGGCAGGCGAGCACGGCTTTGCCGTCGTCGTCTTAGGCAGGACGTCGTCGCGTTGGGCTTGGCGGCGTCGCTCGCCGCGGTCGCGGCGATGGACCTCGCCGGTCTCCGTCAGAAACGGCGGCGCGAGCGCGCATCATGAAAGTTCCGGCAACGCTTGCCTTCCCCCGTCCCCGCAAAGAAAGCG
>JASHRZ010000104.1 GCA_030037055.1 Alphaproteobacteria bacterium | reverse complement strand
TGCCTGCGCAACAACGGCTACAAGCTCGCCGACTGAGCGCGGCCCCCTCAGTGCGGCCGCAACCGGCACGCCCGGCGCGCGCGCTCTTCGATGCCGGCCCAGTCGCCGGCGGCGATCGCCTCCGCCGGCGCCATCCAGCCGCCGCCCACCAGCGGCACGTTGGGGAGCGCGAGATAGCCGGACGCGGTCTCGCCATCGACCCCGCCCGTCGGGCAGAAGGCGATGCCAGGAAAGACCGGCGCCAATTGGCGCAGCGCCTCGGTGCCGCCCGAGGCCGCGGCGGGGAAGAATTTGAGCAGCGAGAACCCGTGCTCGCGCGCCGCGATGACCTCCGACGGCGTCACGGCGCCGGGCAGGTAGGGCAGATCGCTGCCAAGCCCGGCAGCGACGAGATCGGGGGTCAAGCCCGGGCTCGCCAGGAAGCGCGCCCCGGCCTCAACCGCGCGGGTGACGTCGGCGCCCGTCAGCACCGCACCGGCGCCGACCACGGCGTCGGGCAAGTGACGCCCGATCGCTTGAATGGCGGCCGTCGCCTCCGGCGTGCGCAGGCTTACCTCGATGACCCGCAACCCCCCGCGCAGCAGCGCTGAGGCAAGCGGCACCGCATCGGCGGCGCGCGCCAGGCTGACCATGGCGATGACAGACGTGCCTTGAAAGATCTCGTGCATGAGGCTCCCTGCGCCGTGACGTCGGCGCGCGGGCGGCAGAGTAAAGGAACCGGGACTTGTCGCAAGAGGCGATGATGAAGCGCTTGGCCGCGCTTGGCGATCGCCCCGGTGCGCGGAAGCCCGGCACGCGGTCCTGGCGAGGTAGCGGCCTGGCTTCTCGGTCATCGGCGATGGCGGCATCATCCTGCGGCCGGTCTATCTCCCCTTAGTTCCGGAATAGGCCTTTTTGCTCGCTACGAGCGCAAGTAAAAGTGTATATCCTTCATGATTCTCTCTAAATTATACAATGCAATCGACAGCGCCGTACCCTTGCTGTCGCGCCCTACCGCCCTTTGGATGTTGCAATTCGGTCACAGAGCTCAGGAATCAAAGCGAGAGCCTTATCCGATGCTTGCCTCTTCTCGTGGGTTTAGGGAGGTTAGGCCCGATCTAACCAGCGGTCGAAAGGGACCTTTTCGACTGACGCTTCTTGCAAACTGGGGTGCTAGAAATGACATCAAAGCTTTCGAAACTCATGCTTGTGGGGGTGGCGGTCGCTGGTGCCTTGATCGTCGCCGCTCCGTCGGCCAACGCCCTAGAAGGGCTTACGCCGTACCAGCCGGGCGTGTCAGTCGGCTCTGCCGCTGGTGCGCTGCCGCCGGCGGGCTTTTACTTCGCCGACGACCAAGTCATCATCGATGGTGGCGTGCGCAACAACACCGGCGGCAATGTACCGGTTAATGTCTGGCTCTACGTGAACATCCCGTCCGTGTTGTGGGTCCCGAATTTGAATATCCTCGGGGCTACATACGCCGCTGCCGTCGTCGAGCCCTATGTGTTCAAGGGCGTCGACGCGACCGGCGTCGGCGGCCGAGCGACGATCTCGAACGGCATGTTCAACACCATCATCTCGCCGGTCAACTTGTCGTGGAACCTCCAGCAGATAGGATTGCCCGGCTTCTTCTTCGGCACCGGCCTCGGCATCTACATTGACGACGGGTACACTGTGCACCAACCCAATGGCAAGGGAGGCCAGGTGGTCGGCCAGCCGAACATTGCCAACGATTTCTGGACCTTTGAGCCGAGCGTCGCACTCAGCTATCTCAAGGACGGCTGGAACTTGACGCTCCACGCCGTGGTCGACGCCAACACGG
This sequence comes from Alphaproteobacteria bacterium, assembly GCA_030037055.1. Taxonomy (GTDB): domain Bacteria; phylum Pseudomonadota; class Alphaproteobacteria; order ATCC43930; family CGMCC-115725; genus DAHUYF01. The sequence goes on along the minus strand of JASHRZ010000104.1, from coordinate 4,175 downwards.
AAAACACGACGACCCTCTATCAATCGGGCGACGTGTTCTATCTGGACTATACCGCGGCGAAGAGCTTCGGCAAATGGACCGTCGGTGTCGGCGGCAACTTCACCCAGCAATTCACCAAGGACACCGTCAATGGCGTGGTCACTGGGGCCGGAACCGGAACCGAGCTGCAGCACGTGCTGCTCGGACCGCTCGTCTCCTACGAATTCGGCCCTGTCAACATCTCTGCGAAGGCGCTTATCGGAGTAAGTGCGGAAAACGACGCCAACGTGTCCTTCTACCACATCGCCTTCGCCTTCCCGTTCTAAAGCACGTTGGGGATATCGCGAGCGGCGTCGGGTTTCCCGGCGCCGTTTCGCTTTTGCGGGACGTGCGGAGCTAGGGCGATGGACATCTATCACATCTGGTGCAACCTGAAGCCGGGACTCGGCGACGGCGAGTTCTCCGACCGGACCGGCGCCTATCTCGGCCATCTCAAGGAGCAGGGGCTGATCGCGGCCTGGCGCTTGACGCGGCGCAAGCTTGGCCTCGCGCCCCGCGGGCTTGGCGAGTTCCACATCATGGTCGAGGTCCGGGATCTTGCTCAGCTCGACGCTGCTTTCACCCGCGCGGCGACCCGCAGCGAACCCCTCGAAGGGCTCCATTTTGCCGTGAATTCAATGGCGAGCGATGCGCAATTCGCGCTCTATCGCGACTTTCCCGATCCGGTGCGGCAGCGGGGCGAGGAGAAGTTCTAGCCCACTCGCCTCACACCACGCGGGTGAGCAGCTTCTTGCCCGAGAAATGGGCCACGAGATTGTCGACGACAAGCTGGCCCATGGCGGCGCGGGTGGCGTGCGTCGCGCTGCCAATATGCGGCAGCAGCACCACGTTCTCCAGCCCAAAGAGCGCTTCGGGCACCTGCGGCTCCTCGCTGAAGACGTCGAGGCCGGCGCCGCCCAGCCTCCCCTCCTGGAGCATCCTCACCATCGCCGCCTCCTCGATCACCGAGCCGCGGGCGATGTTGATGACCACGCCTTTCGGCCCGAGCGCCGCCAGCACATCGGAATTGACGAGGTTGCGCGTCTCGGCGCCGCCGGGGCAGGTCACCATGAGATAGTCGATGTCCCGCGCCATATCGACGAGATCGGGATAATAGCGGTAGGCCACGGCCGGCTTGGCGTGCGGCCCGTGATAGACGATGCGCATGCCGAATGCCTCGGCGCGCTTGGCGACGGCAAGGCCGATGCGGCCGAGCCCCAAGATGCCCATGCTTGCGCCGCCCACCTTCGTGGCAAGCGGCAAATTGGCTTCGAGCCATTTGCCCTCGCGCACGTAGCGGTCGCCGACCACGATGCGCCGTGCCACCGCCAGCACCAACGCCATGCCGATATCGGCGACATCGTCGGTGAGGACGTCGGGGGTGTTGGTGACGGCGATCCCGCGCTGTTTGGCCGCGGCGAGATCGATGTGGTCGACGCCGATGCTCATGGTCGAGATGATCTCGGTCCTGGGCAGCTCGTCCATCAGCGCCCCATCGATGCGGAAGCCGCCGCCCGTGGCGATCGCCTGGACGCGATCCTTGATCTCGCCGAAGAAGGCCGAAGGATGCTTCGCCTGCCAGAGGCGGTGCACGGTGAAAAGCTGGTCGAGCTGCTCCATCGCCGTGGCATAGATCGGGATAGTGAGGACGATCTCCGGCTTCATGCGTCTCCCCTGCCGCAACCTTCGGCGAGAATGCAGGCGCCGGCCCACCCGCGTCAAATGCCGATCCTCCACCCATTCCCGCCTTGCCTAAGCGAGGGGCGTCCCGGTAAGACTCTGCCCCCTGGGAGGGCAGCATGAGGGTCTCGGAGCGGCAGCCGGTCGCGGATCCGAGGGGGGCGGCGCGCAGCGATCGTGTGCCTTGGCACCTCTGCCAGCACTCCGAGGGCCTGGGCGCTACTCTCGGCCCAGCGCAGCTTCCAGCAGCCGCCCCACGACGCGCCGCCGATTTCGTTGCCCTTGAGCGGCTTTTCGGCCGCGACAGACCGGGCGACGCCATCTGAGGCCGGACCATGGACGCCCCGACCCGCCCTGCCAAAGCCCGGCAACTCACCGCCGATCTCAGCCTCGGCGATGGGCTGCAGGAGATGCTCGCCGGCGCGCATGGCGCGCTCAGCCGGCGCGCCAACGACGCGCGCTATCCCACGGCCGAGGCGATCCACCGCTTCCGCGTCGGGCTCAGGCGGCTGCGCTCGATCCTCTCCGCCTTCGGCGACGCCTTCCCCGAGCGTGAGCGCCACGCTCTCAGCGACCGGCTGCGCGCGGTGGCGCAGCGCTATGGCCGCGTCCGCGAATGGGACGTGTTCCTGGGCACCAGCCTCGCGCCGCTGCGCGCAGAGATGCCGGAGGAGATGGCCCTGGCCGCGCTCGAGCGGCAGGCGCGCAAGGCGCGGCGCGCGGCCCTGCCCCCCGGCGATACGCTCAAAAGCCATCTCGCCGCCATCGAGCAAGCCCTCGCCGAGGCACCATGGCTGCACCGGCCGGCTCCCGCCCGGACCGAGATCTGGGCGATGCCGTTGCGCGATTACGCCGTGGGCCTGCTCGATGAGCGGCATCGCAAGCTGCGCAAGCGCCTCAAGCGCGTCGATCTCGCCGATGCCGCGAACTTCCACCGCCTCCGTATTCGCGTAAAGAAGCTTCGTTATCCGATTGAACTGTTGAGATCTTTGTTCGATGAGGATCTCGCCGAGGCTTATCTCAAGCGACTCGTCCAGCTGCAGGATCTGATGGGCAGGATGAACGATGCGCGGGTCGCCGGCACGCTCGTGAAGGCACTGGCGCCGGCGCCGCCGTTGCGGGCGCAGCATCTGCTGGACCGCTGGATCGCGCGCGAGATTGAAACCTGCCGCGAGCGCTTTCCCGCCCGCGCCCGCGCCTTCCGCCGCGCCGATCCGTTCTGGGAAGCTCAGTAGGCCGAGCAGGCCGCCTGCTGGCATACATTCGGCCGCTTGAACCAATTGATGAACCAGTCGTCGCCCCCACTGTCGGATGGCGGCGTCGGTTGCGGCTGCGATGCTTGCGCCGCCGATTGCGCCTGCACCGCTGATTGCGGGTGCACCGCCCCCGTCGGCTGCGGTTGCGAAGCTTGCGCTGCCGATTGCGGCTGCACCGGTTGCGGTTGCGGTTGCGCCTGCGGCGCCGGTGCCGGCACGACGACCGGCGGCGGCACCACGACCTGAGGCACGGCGGCCTGCGACGGCGCTTGCCACCCGCGGTCATATTCCGATTGCGCGCAGCGCGCGAATTCCGTCGTTCCCGGCGTGTAGCCGAATGCCCGGCACAAATTACGCGCGCGCTCGAGCGCCTGCTGCTGCTGCTGCTGAGATTGATCGGCCTGGACGCGCTTGCCGCCGCAGCCCGGCAGCAATAGAGCGCCGGCAAGGCACAGCGCCACCGTCGCGAGGCGCCGCCCGCGCTGGACCGTTGCCCTTCCCTCAGGCGTCATGCGTCTTCGTCCCCTGCCGGATGGCTTCCAGGCGCTCTTCCTCGCGCACGCTAACACAGGGTCGGGGCGAAGGCGAGTTGCGCGGCTCCGGCGACGCTCGGCTTTCTTCGGCGGCGGCGAGGTAATCGGGATTGTTCTCGGCGAGCTTCTGCAGCGTCATCGTCCACAGGAAGGAGAGCAGCCGCGCGCGCGCGGTGCCGGGCGCATCGGCGGCGCCGGCGCGGATCTCGCCGGCCAGTCGACGCAGCAAGCTCTCGATCCCGCCCTCGCCATAGCGCTCCGCCAGCGCCAGACGGAAGCGCTCGACATGAGCGTCGCCGGAGGCGCGCTCGCGCTCGGCGATGGCGCGGGCGCGGGCGACCAGCGGGGCATCCTCGCCTTGCACTTCAGCCTCGCGCGCGAGCGCGAGCAGGAAGAGGGCGTCGGGCGGGTCGCGCATCACGCCGCCTCGGTCAGCTTCAGGATCTCGAACTCGCACTCCGCCGCGCGGCGGCCAGTCAGCGCGAGATCGAGCGAGCGCTCGCCGCCAATGAGGCAGCGGTCGCGCTGGCGCAGCGCGATGACCAGCCATCGCAGCGCCGCCATCACCTCCCACCAGCGCACGCGCTCGGCGGCGACGGTGCGGCCGGACGCCGCCTCATAGGCGCGGTAGAGCGCGGCGCGCCCAGCGATGCCGCCGGCCTCCCGACGATAGGCGCCGAAACGCCAG
>JASHRZ010000103.1 GCA_030037055.1 Alphaproteobacteria bacterium | reverse complement strand
GCACCGGCGCCGACAGCAGCGGCAATTCCCGCTCGGCGGCGCGGTAGAGGCCGATGGTGCGCATGAAGCGGTCGGTGGCGAGGCTGCGCGCGCCGAACCATTCGGACAACCGGCCGGCGCCGGCGTGGCGCATCAGATCCATCTGAAAGAGCCGGTCCTGGGCATGGACGAAGCCCAAGGCGAAGGCGGCGTCGCGCTCGCTCGCGGCGCGGATGGTCGGAATGCCGTGAGCGTCGCGGGCGATGCTCGCCTCGGCTTCGAGCCCGTCGAGCGCCAAACGGCCCGCCCTCGGCGGCAGCGAGGAGCGCAGCCAGAGCATGCCGCCGGCAAGGGCGATCAGCGGCGCCAGCAGCAGGGCGCGGATGATCACCCTCGCCATGCCGCTGCTCCGCGCGCGGGACGGCGTCAACCCAGATTCAGGATGATGGTTTTCTTCTGGGTGAAATGCTCGAGCATGGCCTCGAGCGAGGCCTCCTTGCCGAGGCCGGAATTCTTGATGCCGCCATAGGACATGTTGGCTTGCACCACCAGATTCTGGTTGACCTGGACCAGCCCCGCCTCGAGCCGCTGAGTGGCGTCGAGCGCGGTCTTGAGGTCGCGCGTCCAGATGGTGGCGGCAAGGCCGTACTCGCTGTCATTGGCCTGGCGCAGGGCGTCCTCGTAGTCGCGGAATCTGAGCACGCAGGTGACGGGGCCGAAGATCTCCTCGCGGCACAGCCGGTTGTCGTTGGCGATGCCGGTGAAGATCACCGGCTGCACGTAATAGCCGCGCGCGAGCCTCTGGTCGGCGGGCATCGCCGAACAGCGCAGCGCGGTGGCGCCCGGCGTCTCCTCGCCGAGCTTGATGTAGTTCCGCACCTTGTCGAATTGCTGCTTGGAGATGATGGTGCCGATATCGGTCGCCTCGTCCAGCGGATCGCCCATCTTCATCGCATCGACCTTGGCCTTGAGCTTGGCGACGAAGGCATCGTGGATGCTGTCATGGACGAAGATGCGGCTCGCCGCGGTGCAGCTTTGCCCCTGGCGGGTAAAGCGCATGCCGATGACGGCGCCGTCCACCGCCTTCTCCAGATCGGCATCACCCATGACGATCATCGGGCTCTTGCCGCCGAGTTCGAGCGTCAGCGGAATGAGCTTGTCGGACGCCATCTTGTAGACGAGCTTGCCGGTCTCGACCGAGCCGGTGAAGGTCACCTTGCCGACGCCCCGGTGCTCGACCAGCGGCGCGCCGCAGCCGGGCCCGTCGCCCGAGAGGATGTTGAGGATGCCGGGCGGCAGCACCTGGTTCATGATCTGGCAGGCGCGCAGCACCGCGAGCGGCGCCTCCTCGGCCGATTTCACCACCACCGCGTTGCCCGCCACCAGCGCCGGCGCGATCTTGAGCGCCATCAACAGCAGCGGCACGTTCCACGGGATGATGGCGCCGACGACGCCGATCGGCTCGCGCTGGGTGATGGTGAGCATGCCCGGCTTGAACGGCACGCTCTCGCCCTTGAGCTCGGAGCCGAGCCCGCCATAGAAAATCAGCACGTCGGCGAAGACGCCGGCCTCGACCCGGCTCTCGGTGCGGATCGCCTTGCCGGTCTCCAGCGTGATCAGCCGCGCGATCTCCTCGACATGGTCGGCGAGCAGCTTGCCGCAGTCATGGACCAGCCGGCCGCGCTCGCGCCCGGCGAGCTTGGCCCAGGCCTTCTGCGCCTTCTGCGCCGCCTTGACCGCGACATCGACATCGGGCGTGGTGCCCTCGGCGGCCACCGCGACCTGCTCCTGTGTGGCCGGGTTGACCACCGGGAAGGTGCGGCCGGTCAGCGCAGGGACCAGTGCGCCGTCGATCAGCAGCTTGTTGGAAAGCTCGCGCGCGAGCACGCGCGGATCGAGCACGGGCTCAAGCCGGTTCTGCAGCATCGATTCCTCCCATTCTCCCATCGGGGCGAGCGGCCGCCGCTCCGCCGGGCGCGCTCGCAGGTCTGGGTCAGGTTATACACATCCCGGCGGCGGCTGCTACCCCCTCGGCCAGTTTGCGCGGGAGAGCCGGATGCCGAGGCTTGCCGATACACGCGGGAGGCCTCTAGCGTTGCATCGCTTAGGGAGATGTGCATGCGCAGGCTCGATGTTCTCGCCATACAGCGCATCAGCGCCGCGGAAAAGGCGCAAATCGAGGCGGTCGATCCGGCGATCCGGCTGACCGATGCCGGCGGCTGGTTCGATGGCGAGTACCGCGAGACCTGGCCTGAGAGGGCGGCGGCTCGCTATCTCGCGCCCACCGCCAAGGGCTCGGGTAGCAGGAGCGAGCGCGACCGCCTGCTTGCCGAAGCCGAAGTGATCCTCGGCGGCTGGCCCTTTCCGCTCGATCTGCGCGCGCGGGCGAAGCGGCTCAAATGGTTTCATCAGCGCCCGGCGGGCGCGAGCAATCTGCGGCTCGGCGATCTCTGGGGCAGCGACGTGGTGGTGACGACCTCGCGCGGCGCCGGCAACACGCTCGCCATGGCGGAATACGTGGTCGCCGGGATCCTCTATTTCGCCAAAGGCTTTTTCCGCGCCGGCATCGATCGCGAAGCGGGCGCGTTCGATCATCGCGCCTACCGGCCGCTGCTGCTCGAGGGCAAGACGCTTTGCGTGGTGGGCGCGGGCGGCATCGGGTGCGAAGTCGGCCGGCTTTCGGCCGCGCTCGGCATGCGGGTGGTGGGCACGCGGCGCTACGCAGCACCGGATGCGTCGCTGCCTGTCGGCTTCAGCCGGCTCGGCGGCGCCGGCGATCTCGACGGCTTGCTCCCCGAGAGCGATGTCGTGGCGATCTGCTGCCAATGGACGCCGGAGACGACGCGTCTTTTCGACCGCGACCGCTTCGCCCGGATGAAGGCGGGGAGCGTGCTGGTGAATGTCGCGCGCGGCGAGATCGTCGAGGAGGAGGCGCTCGCCGAGGCGCTGGCGCACGGTCGGCTGCGCGGCGCCGTGCTCGACGTCTATGTCGGCGAGTTCGAGCGCCTGCCGCCGCCGGCGCTCTGGCGCGATCCGCGGGTGCTGGTCACACCGCATATCTCGAGCTACAGCGACCACGACCGTCACCGCGCCATCGACATGTTCTGCGACAATCTGCGCGCCTATCTCGACGGCGCGCCGCTGCGCAACGTCGTCGACTGGCAGCGCGGATATTGACCGAGGCGATCATCGACATCTTGCGCGTCGGGCTTGTTGGCACGGCCGAAAGGGCGCAAACTCCGTGGCGGGAAGCCGGCCATGCGGGGAACGCCGGCATAAGACAAACGCGAGGGAGGATGCAATGAAGACATCGCAAATGGGTGTCATGGCCGTCGTCTGGCTTGCCGCGGCCTTGTCGTGCGGCTCGGCCTGTGCGGAGGAGGTCGTCACGCTCAAAGCGACGTCGGGACGCTTGCTTCACGGCG
>JASHRZ010000102.1 GCA_030037055.1 Alphaproteobacteria bacterium | reverse complement strand
CACCCCAGCAACCCGTTTACGACCTCCAGCAACTTCTCCGCATGAAATGGCTTCGCGAGGACGGCGTCGGCGCCAAGCTTTTTCGCCGCGTCGAGATAGAGTTCGCGGCCTGGCCCGGTGCTTCCCGACATGGCGATGATCTTCGTATCCCGGCCCTGCTGCCGAATTTCCTGGATGGTCTCGATTCCTTCCTTCTTCGGCATGAGCAGATCGGTGATGACCAGCGCGGGCTGTTGCTCTTGGAACAATGCCAATCCAACCTCGCCGTCCGCGGCCTCGATGACGGAATGCTGGGCGCCCAGCAGCATGCGGCGGATCAGCTCCCGCACGGTGGAGGCGTCATCGATGATCAAGACCAGCGCCATCGGTCTAAAATCGCTAAAATTAGTGGTAGCTACGTCCTCCATCGAACAATGAGTGCATTAATCTTCGGTAAAGAATCGACGAAGGGCCGCGATGATGAATTTGGCCGACCCATCCGCGAGCGCGCGTGGCAAGGCATGTTGCCAAGGATTCGCCAGGGCTTTCGCCCATGCCGCTCAATGCAGAAATGGGGGATCGGTTGGCCGAATGGCTCAACTGGATGTCTTAACGGAACGTTGACCGGATCCTCATGCAGAAATTGCTGATTGCGAGCCTATTGGCAATGACCTCGAGCATCGCACTTGCGCAGCAGACGCCGGCAAAGCTCACGCTCTACAAGACGGCCGACGCGGCGGCATGCTCGGGCGACCAATCGGTCTGGATCGACCCGCAAACGCAGGTCTACTATCTCAAGGGCGACAAGCTCTACGGCAAAACGAAGCGCGGCGGCTACAACTGCCGGAGGCAGGCGGATGCTGCCGGCTATCACCCGTCCAGATCCCATTGAACGCTTAGGCCGCGAGCACGCAAAGAACGGCATTTCCTGTGATGTTCGGCTGGTGCCGGTCTCTTCGGGCGTGAACCCACGAGCGGCCCCGCGACAGCGTCGACCGGACGTCTGCGGTCCAGCCCCAGCCGGTCATGAGCGTACGACGGGCGCCGCTCAGCGCCGCCGTGCGCGGGGGTCGAGCGCGTCTTGCAGGCCGTCGCCGAGGAAATTGCAGGCAATGACGGTGAGGAAGATCAATAGCCCCGGATAGAGCGCCAGCTGCGGCGCGAGCCCGATCGTCTCCTGCGCTCCAGTGAGCATGTTGCCCCAACTCGGCAGCGGCGGCTCGATGCCGAGGCCGAGATAGCTGAGCACGGATTCCAGCAGGATGATGTGCCCGACCGACAACGTGGTGGCGACGATGACGGGGGAGGCGAGGTTGGGCAGGATGTGGACGAGCATAACGCGCAGCGGGCTCGCGCCCAGCGCCACCGCGGCGCGCACGAAATCCTGGGCGCGCAGCGATAGGGTGGCGCCGCGCACGAGGCGCGCCACCGTCGTCCAGCCGACCAGCGCCACCAGCGCGATGATGCGGTAGAGGCTGGCGGCTTCGGACTGCACCGCCCAGCCGGGCAGGCCGAGCTTCTTCAGGTCGATGGCGGCGAGCACGACGAGCAGCGGCAGCAGCGGCAAGGCGATGATGCCGTCGGTCAAGCGCATCAGCGCCGCGTCGAGCCGGCCGCCGCGATATCCCGCGCCGAGGCCGACCATCGTGCCGATTCCGGCAGCGGCGAGGGCGGCGGCGATGCCGACGAGCAGCGACACCCGTCCGCCATCGAGCAGCCGCAGCAGCAGATCGCGGCCGAGCTCGTCGGTGCCCAGCGGATGGGCCAGCGAGGGCGGCGCCAGCCGCTGATAGAGATCGACCCGATCGCCATCGGCGCCGATCAGCGCTGCGACGCCCGGCGCCGCCGCCGCGGCGAGCGCCAGCAGCAGCAGGACCGCGCCGCTCCAGGCGATTCGGGCGTGCCCGAGCGCGCGGAGGATCAGCCTCATCGGTAGGTGATCCTGGGATCGGCCGCGGCATAGGCGATGTCGGCAGCGAGATTGGAGAGCAATACCAGCAGCGTGGCGAAGAGCAGCCCGGCCAGCGCCAGGTTGAAGTCGTTGCCGAGGATGGCGTCGTAGATCAGCTTGCCCATGCCGGGATAGGCGAACATGGTTTCGGTGATGAGCGCGCCGGAGAACAGCGAGCCGAAGGAAAGCGCCACCACGGTGATCACCGGCACCAGCGCATTGCGCAGCGCATGGCCCCAGAGGACGCGCGCCTCGCCGGCACCCTTGGCGCGGGCGGTGCGGATGTAGTCCTGGCGCAGCGCCTCGATCATGCTGGCACGCATGTAGCGCAGATAGCCGCCGATGCTGGCAAGCGTCAGCACCGTCACCGGCAGCGCGAGATGGCGCGCGCGGTCGAGGAATCCGCCATCGCCGATGGTGGCGATGCCGCCAGCCGGCAGCCAGCCCAGCGCCACCGCGAAGACCAGGATCAGCACGAGGGCGAGCCAGAAGGGCGGGACCGAGATGCCGGCGAAGCTGAGGAGATTGGCGGCGGTGTCGAGCGCCCCAGCCGGCCGGCGCGCCGCCATGGCGCCGAGCGGCAAGGCGATGACGAGCGAGAGCGCGAAGCTCACTCCCATCAGCAGCGCGGTATTGGCGAGCCGCGGCGCCAAGGCCGCGATCGCCGTCGTCGCATAGAGCCGGGAATAGCCGAAATTGCCGGCTAGCGCCGCCTGGGCCCAGGCGAGATAGCGCTTGAGCAGCGGCTGGTCGAGGCCTTGCAGCGCCTTGAGCCGCGCCACATCCGCCGCCGTCAAATGCGGATCGGAGGCCAGCATGAGGTTGATGGGGTCGCCGGGCATCAGCCCGATCAGGGCGTAGATAATGAAGGACATGACGGCGAGCACCGCCAGCACTTGCAGCAGCCGCAAAAGGATGAAGCGGGTCATGAATCGAGCTTCCGACCCTTCACCGCGTTGCCATGTCCTTCGCCACGCGCCAGTCCTCGATCCACAGTGTCGTCGGATATTGGTGCCCGGTGGGCACCACGCCCTTGAGCCATCGCGGCAGCACGTAGGCATCGGCGCGGAAGAACAGCGGCAGCGCCGGGAGCGCCTCGGCGTATAGCGCCTCGAGGCTGTGCCAGAGCCCCGCGCGGCGGTCGCGGTCGAGCGCCACCTCGATGGCGTCGATCAGGCGGTCGGCCTCTTCATTGCGGAAGCCGGTGAAGTTCTCGCCGGCAAGCCCGTTCCCCGGCGTCGGGATCTCGTCCGAGCGTAGCATCGCTCGCGGCACGTTCTCGGGCGCGCTGATCCAGGCGAACATCGCCATGGTGAACTTGCGCTTGACCAGGCTGTCGCCGAACAGCACGCGCGGCGGCAGGTTCTTGAGATGGACCTCGATGCCGATCTCGCGCCACTGGCTTTGCAGCACCTGCTCCACCAGCTCGCGGATGCGGTTGCCGGCAGTGGTGGCAAGCTCGAGCGCGAGAGTCTCGCCGGCGGCGTTGCGGCGGATGCCTTCGCCTTGCCAGCCGGCCTCTTCCAGCAGCGCGCGGGCGCGCGCGGGATCGTAGGGACAATTCGGGACCGCGTCGGTAAACACCCAGTCGAGCGGCGAGACGAAGCTATCGGCCACTGGCTGGCGGCCGGCAAAGAGCTGCCGGCTGATCGCCTCGCGGTCGATGCCGTAGAGCAGCGCCCGGCGCACACGCCGGTCGGCGAGGATGGGATTGTCGAGGTTGAGATCGACATGCTCGTAGCCGAGGCTTGGCTTGAACAGCACGTTGAAGCGGTCGCCATGGCGCTTGGCGAAGGCGAGGCCCTGGTCGAGCGAAAAGCCGAGCTCGCCGGCCACCATGTCGAGCCCGCCGGCGAGCAAATTGGCCTCGAGCGCCGTCGTGTTCTCCACCGTCCAGACGACGATGCGGCGGAATTCCGGCGGCTTGCCCCACCAGGTTGGGTTGCGGTCGAGCACGACATGCGAGCCCGGCGCCACCTCGGTGATGCGGTAGGGGCCGAAATAGAGGCCGGGATTGGTCGGGTCGGTGTCGTAAAGGGTATGGAGGCGATAGTGCGCGGGGTCGGCGAAGGCGGCGCGCTCGAGATGCGCCGGCAGCAGCTCGAAATCATTGACCGCGGCGTAGTCGAAATCGAGCTTGTTCATGACGAAAGTGAAGGTCTTATCGTCCTTCACTTCGACATCGGCGATGCGGCGGTAGAGCTCGGCATTCGCCAGCCCGCTTTGTGGCTGGCGGCCGACCTCCCAGGTGAAACGCACATCCTCGGTGCTGACCGGCACCCCGTCGCCCCAGCGCGCCCGTGGCTGGAGCGTGTAGGTGACGCGAATGCCCTGCCCGCCATCGGGGAGCGCTATCGGCACGGCCAACCCGTTCTCGATCGTCGGCAGCTGCGTGCACAGCATGCAGACGAGACGCCATTCGGCGTCGAAAGTGGTGATCGGCCGGCGCGCCATCGCCAGGATGTAGCTTTTCGCCGCCATGACATCGATGCTGGGATGGAGCGTCGAGGGGAACTGGGTGATGCCGATCGCAAGCTCGTCGTCCGGCCGCGCCGCCGCCGCGGCGCCGAGCGCCGCAAGCGCGGCGAGGCCCGCGAGCCAGGCTCTGAGGATCCGTCCCATCCTGGCAGCCGAGCATAGCTCCGCCCTTGCCGCCGGTCGACCGGACCCGTCATGCTGCGGCGAAAGCCGGGAGGAGAGCATGAGCGGATTGTGCGCGGGGCGGGTTGCCGTGGTGACCGGAGCGGGGCGCGGCATCGGCCGGGAGCATGCGCTCCTGCTGGCCGCCGAGGGCGCCAAGGTGGTGGTGAACGACATCGGCGCCGCTGCCGACGGCTGGGGCCGGGATGCCTCACCGGCGGCGGCGGCGGCGGCGGCGATCCGCGAAGCGGGCGGCGAGGCGGTGGCGAACGGCGACGACGTCTCGGATTGGCAGGGCGCCAAGCGGCTCGTCGACCAGGCGATCGAGCATTTCGGCCGGCTCGACGTGCTCATCAACAATGCCGGCATTCTGCGCGACCGCATGCTCGTCAATATGAGCGAGGCGGAATGGGACGCGGTGATCAAGGTGCATTTGAAAGGCACTTTCGCACCCGCGCATCACGCCGCCGCGTATTGGCGCGACCGCAGCAAGGCCGAGGGCGCCCCGGTCGATGCGCGCCTCATCAACACCTCCTCGAGCTCGGGCCTTTTCGGCAATCCCGGCCAGGCCAATTATGGCGCCGCCAAGGCCGGCATCGCCGCCTTCACCGTCATCGCCGCGCGCGAGTTGAGGCGCTACGGCGTCACCGTCAACGCCATCATGCCGCATGCCCAGACGCGCATGACCGAGGGGCTGCGCAGCCTGAGCGAGGAGCAGCGCGCGCGGCGCGATCCGCGGTGGGTGGCGCCGATCGCGGTCTGGCTCGCGAGCATTCACTCACGGGAGGTGACCGGCCGTGTCTTCGAGGCCGGCGGCGGCATTCTCGCGGTGATGGAGGGCTGGCATCGCGGCCCCACCGTTGAGCAGATCGCCGATCCTGCCCGTCTCGGCCCGATCATCGCCGATCTCGTCGCCCGGGCGCGGCGCAACGCCGGCATGGACGGCAAGGACGCGGATTGAGCGAGCGGGGCGAGCTTTGTGCGCGCGTCACTCTCATCATCGCCGTCCCGGCTGGCACGGCTCAGCCTTGCCGGTCAAGCCAAATCGTATCAAACTAAAGCTCCGACACCGGTTCATCAGGGGAATGTCGGTTAGAAGGCTGTCGCCCGTCGCGGCCTCGCGGCGGCGACCCCAAGAGGGAGGAGACGATGCCTACAGAAGGCGTGGATCGCCGTGATTTTCTGATATCGACCGGAGCGGCCGCGGGGATCGTGATCCTTGGCGGCGGCGTCATGATGGCCTCGGACGGGGCCTGGGCGATGACGCTCTCCCGGCTGAAGCCGCAGCAAGGCGCGACGCTCATCCGCATGGCCCGCGACCTCTATGCCTATGACGCGATCGACGACGGACCTTACGCCAAAATCGTCGAAGCGCTGGACGCCGAGGCGGCGAAGGACGACAAGACCTTGGCGCTTTTGACCGAGGGCGTGAAGCGCCTCGATGACGCGGCCGGCGGGAACTATGCCGGCGAGGATGAGGCCAAGCGGCTCGCCGCGCTCAAGGCGAACGCGGGCAGCCCATTCTTCCAGAAGGTCCAGGGCTCCATGATCAACGGCTTCTACAACGATCACGACGTCTGGGCAAAGCTCGGCTACGAAGGATCGTCCGCCGAGAAGGGCGGCTACATCCATCGCGGCTTCGACGACATCGCCTGGCTGCCGAAGAGCTGAGGGAGGCGAGCATGGCGAAATACGACCTCAAGGACGATTCAGTGGTGGTGGTGATCGGTTCCGGAGCGGGCGGCGGAACGCTGTCGAACGAACTTTGCCAGAAGGGCGTCAATGTCGTTCTTCTGGAGGCCGGCAAGCGGACCGAAATCCAGGACTTCGTCAACGACGAGTGGGCATCGTTCCTGCAGCTTGCCTGGCTCGACCCGCGCACCACCTCGGGCAATTGGCGGGTGGCCAAGGATTTCCCGACGCTTCCTGCCTGGACCTGCAAGACGGTGGGCGGCACGACGACGCATTGGGCGGGAGCGTCGCTGCGCTTTCAAGAGCACGAGTTCCGCACGAAGACGGTCTACGGCTCGATCCCCGGGGCCAATCTTCTCGATTGGCCGCTGACGCTCGCCGAGCTCGCGCCCTACTACGCCAAGGCGGAAGACAAGATGGGGGTAACGCGGACCAACGACATCCCCGGCCTGCCCGGCAACAACAACTTCAAGATCATGGAGTACGGCGCGGGAAAGGTCGGCTACAAAACCGTCCACACCGGCCGCATGGCGATCAACTCGCGCGAACGCGACGGGAGGGGCTCGTGCCAGCAGATCGGCTTCTGCTTCCAGGGGTGCAAGTCCGGCGCCAAATGGTCGACCCTTTACACCGAGATACCCAAGGCGGAGGCGACCGGCAGGCTCGATTTGCGTCCGGAGAGCCATGTGATCAAGATCGTCCACGACGATGCCGGAAAGGTTTCCGGCGTCGTCTATGTCGACGCAAGCGGGGCGACGCAGGAGCAGAAGGCGCGGGCGATCTGCGTCGGCTGCAACTCGATCGAGAGTCCACGGCTTCTGCTGAACTCCGAATCCGCCAAGTACCCGGACGGTCTTGCCAACTCGTCGGGCATGGTGGGCCGGAACTACATGCGCCACACCACGGGATCGGTCTATTCGATTTTCCCCAAGCCCGTTCACATGTATCGCGGCACGACCATGGCGGGGATCGTCCAGGATGAAGCGGCGCTCGACACCAGGCGCGGCTTCGCCGGCGGCTACGAGCTCGAGACGCTGTCGCTCGGGCTCCCCTTCATGGCGGCTTTCCTCGAGCCCGGAGCCTGGGGCAGGGAATACGCCGCTGCGCTCGGCTCTTATGCCAACATGGCCGGCATGTGGATCGTCGGCGAGGACATGCCGCAGGCCAACAACCGGGTAACGCTCAACAAGGGCGTGAAGGACCGCTACGGCATGCCGGTGCCGAACGTGCACTACGACGACCACGAAAACGACATCAAGATGCGCGAGCACGCCTATAAGCGCGGCGCCGAAATCCACCAGGCTGCGGGAGCGGTCCAGGTGTTCCACACGCCGCCTTACCCTTCGACGCACAATCTCGGCACCAACCGCATGAGCGAGAACCCGAAGGACGGCGTCGTCAACAAATGGGGTCAGAGCCACGACATAAAGAACCTGTTCGTCTCCGACGGCAGTCAATTCACCACCGGCGGGGCGGAAAATCCGACCCTCACCATCGTGACGCTCGCCATACGCCAAGCGGACTACATC
Source organism: Alphaproteobacteria bacterium (assembly GCA_030037055.1). GTDB lineage: Bacteria > Pseudomonadota > Alphaproteobacteria > ATCC43930 > CGMCC-115725 > DAHUYF01. Next base: position 4,982 of record JASHRZ010000102.1, on the reverse strand, counting down.
GCCGACCAGATGAGCAAGAAGGAGATCTGAGCCCGCAAGAACGGGCGCCTCTCGGTGTGTTGGCCAAGCCGGTTGAGCTATGCTCGCTCGGCATGGCAAACGGCACGACCGCGCGAATGTCGATCAGCTCATGACGGTCTTCACCATCGGGCATTCGTCGCGGTCGATCGAGGAGTTCATTGCGCTGCTGGCCGGCGGCGGGGTCGATTGCGTCGCCGATGTGCGCTGCTTCCCGGGCTCGGCCCGGCACCCCCAGTTCAACGCCGCGGCGCTCGCCCACTCGCTTGAAGCCGCGGGGATCGTCTACCGGCAATTCCCCGCACTGGGCGGGCGCCGCGGCGCCGGCGCCGCGAGCCGCCAATCGCCGCACACGCTGTGGCGCGAGGCGGCGTTCCGCAACTACGCCGATTATGCCGGGACGCCGGAATTCAGCGGCGCCCTTGCCGTGCTGCTGCGCCTTTCCGAGGAGCGGCGGGTTGCCGTCATGTGCGCCGAGGCGGTGTGGTGGCGTTGTCACCGGCGCATCATCGCCGATTATCTCATCGCCGCCGGGGTCGAGGTCCGCCATATCCTCGACGGCAAGATCGAGCCAGCCCGGCTCACGCCGGAGGCGACCGTGACGCCCGATGGCGGCGTGCTCTACCGCGCGCCGAGCTTGCTTTAGAGCAAATCCCGATTAGCGGGACGCAGCCAAAACGAGCCGTTTCTGCCGGCGCCAACGGAGCCACGGTCGGCTCAAGAGGTAAGAGCGGACGGGTTTTTGGTGACTACGCCCGCGCCAACCGGTCAGGCGGAAGGCGCGCCGGTGCGGCGGCGGGCGAGCTTCTCGCTCTCGCTCAACGTGTCGCGCAGCGTCTGGTCGGCCTGGCAGGTCATCTTGACGAAGGCGCGCAGGAAGCTGTCGCTGCGCGGCAGCTGGAACAGCGTCTCTTCCTCGCCATCGTCGCGGGAGCGCCCGGAGATGACGACCACCGAATCGTGCGGCGTCAGGATCACTTCGCTGAGGACGGTGCCGGGGCCGGTGACGTATTCGACGACGCGCTGGCGCTCGCTCTCGCCGGCCTCGCGCAGGATGGTCATGCGATAGGGGTGCCGACTCGCCGCCGACTCGATGAGGGCGCGGGTGAACGGGCGCAGGAAGGTCTCGTCGAAGCCCAGCAGCGCCGTCGGCTGCTCGTTGGTCGCGCCGGAGCGGATCTCCAGTGTCGCCCAGAGCGAGGCGCGGCCGCTGAAATAATCGACCGAGGCCAGATCCAGATTGAGCGAGTCGATCGGCTGCGGCGCCGTCGCCGACCGGCTGGAGAGGAAGGCGAAGCAGGCGGGCTCGCGCTTGAGCGACAGGGTGGTGTTGGCTTCGAGGTTCCGGTCCGATAGCGTGTTCTGGGGATCCATCATCGCCGACCCTGTACTGGTGCTCGTGAGCGTGGCCTGTGCCGCAACCTAGTCTCCCCGTTCCTGGTTAATGTTTGGATAACACGGGAGCGGCGGGGTTGCACGGCTTTTGCGAAATTTTTTGGCAGACTGTGCACATTGCCAATAATCGCGAAAGTTTCATCGCCGTGGTCAAGTTATGCCCGAAGGCAAATAAAGAATTTCAGAGAAATGGCAACCGAATCTTAAGATTCGCGGGCGACCATCACTTCTCCGAAGAGGCCGGCGATGGATATGAGCTCCTTGATCGAAACCATCAACAGCGCGCTCGCCGCGGTGGGTCCGGCGACGGAGGGCCGCATGCGCGAGCTGATGGCGGAATTCGGCGAGCTCAATCTCGGCGACGAGGACCGGCTGGCGGCGCTGGCCACCGTGATCGCCGCCGCCGCCGCCACCCATCATCACCGCCACAAGACGATCTACCTCGAAGCGGTCCGGAGCTGGGCGCTGGAAATCGCCGAAGCGCTCGAGCCGGCGCCGCTGCGCCTGTCCGGCGTCGCCCTTGCCGGCCCGATCGAGGAGGGGGCTGAGATCCTCATCGCCGGTCTCGAGTCGCTGATCGATTCCATGACCGAGGCCGGCGTGCGCGTGCAGGACCGGCTAGTCACCGAGCTTGCCGTGGTGGCGCGCCTCTTGGGCGAGCACGACGCCAACACGATCCACATGACGCTAATGACCGTCAGCGACAGCCTGGCCGACCCCCGCTACCAGCCGGGCGCGGTCATCCGGCTGCCGCTGCGTGAGGCGGTGCAGCCGCTGAGCCGCGATGTGCGCCTCGAGGCGCTGACCCCGCGCGGCGTCGCCTGAGAGTTCTGCCTTCGAGGAGCGACGGGGAGGGCCGGCGGCGACGCCGGCCCTTCTTCTTTGCGCCGGTGGGTTTTCCCGCCGTTTGATGGATACTGAGGCGGCCCGCCGCTTGACTGGCGCAAAACCGCGAGGGCGGGATGGTGGCGCCGCGTCGCAAATCCTGCGACCAGCTGCGCAGCGCGGTATGGCGCCCGCGGCCTGCGCGCCTTCGGCCTTCGCTCGCGCGCCAAACAGATGGGCTTCCCGGCCGAGGACTACGCCGGCGAGCCAATCACCGCCAACACCTGGAGCCGCATCAACCCTGCCACCAGCATTCCCGCGAGCGCACCCAGGCGGCGAAGCGCGGCGTGCTGCAAGCGCGCGGCTTTCCGCTCGAGATGCCGGCCAGCGCGCTGGGCGAGATCTGCATGAAGCCCTCGACCATGACGTACTGTTGGCAGTGACGAAGGACGAGCTTGCCCGCCGCCGCTGCCGCGCCCGAGCCCTGGATCAACTGATGCACCAGGCGCTTCAAGCGGGCGTTCGCCGCCGACCAGAGCCAGGAGCGCTCGCCGGCATCCTGCCGTCGCTCCCGCAAGCCGGCTTCTTGCTGCGGAGCGACGCCGGCGGATACCCGGCCGCGCGCCTATGAGCGGATGGCCTGCCGGCGGCGTTCCGCGATTGCCGACCGCGGTGGGCGCGATCGTGATGGCCGGCGGCGTTTTCGGCGCATCGCGCTGCAGCGCATTCCGGCCGCAGGCGTCGATGCCACCCGGCTCCTGGCGGTGGTGCTCGCGTTCGTCTGGGCGGTTTCCGCCGGACTGATCATTGTGTCGGCATTAAAGGAGGGCGTCGCTGCCCATACGAACCCCGTCCTCGGCAGCTTCGCGATCGGAACCCGGGTTGCGGGCACCGCGGTAATGGCACGCATGCTCATGCTGGCTGCTCCGACCGCGCTCTGGCTCGCCAAGGGCGCGTTGATCGCGAGCGTCGGCCTCTGGGCGTGGTTCTTTCCCCGCGCACTGCGCAATCTCGCGCGCGTCCTCATCTCGCGGGAGATCCGCCCCGCCGGCTTGATCGCCGATCAGCGCCGGCATCACCACGAAGAAGATCATGGTGAGGCCGTGCTCGGTGATGATCACATTGTAAAGCTGATGGTTGTCGCCGAAGAGGCGGTCGCCCGGGGTCATCAGGTTGTACCGCATAATGACCGAGAGCGTGCCGCCGATCAGCCCGGCGCAGACGGCGAAGGCGAGATAGATAGAGGGTGCCGATGTCCTGGTGATTGGCTGAGAGGAGCCAGCGGCAAAGGAAGCCGGAAACTCCGTCATACGGATGGTATTCGGCGGCAAGCGACTGGGACATGACCGGTCATTCGTAGCACCGCGACCGCTGCGGCGAGAGATGCCGAGCCGCCTCGCGTGCTCATATTCGCGTTCAGTCAACGTCCGTGCGCCGAGCCGTTCAAATTAAATATTTGAAACCTCGCGCGCGCGACGTCGACAGATCGCGCGAGGCCTGCGGTATTTGCGGCGCCGGCGCGGCCTCGCCAGAATTCCTACAAAGCCTTAAGGCTCAGGCAATGATCCCGTAACTTCGAGTGCTCGAGTCAGCCTGCAGCGGCGCGACCCTTGCCCTTCCTCTTCCGAAAGAGCAAAGCATTCCATTCCGGCTTCCGCGTTCGGGAAACTTGGCTCATTCCGATGGTTTCCTTGCAACGAGATTGCCGAAGCGCGCTCGCTCAGCCGAGCGAGCCGGTGCGGTCGGAAACGATGCACAGCTCCGGCTGCGCGCCCTCCGCCGGCCGCGACGGCGGATTCCGCAGGCGGCTGCCGACGCTCACCGGGAGAAGCCGCCGGCGCGCGATAGCCTCGAGCAGCTCCGAGCGATCGGGGAATCGGTCGATCAGCGCATGCAGGCTCTGCTCGGTGATCGCCGCCCCGTCATTGGCGAGGAGACGCAGGATCACCGCGCGCTCGCCGTTGCGGCATAGCGCCGCGGCGATCCGGCCGGAGACCGACCGCCGTCCGGCGATGGCGAAGCGGTGGGCCGGCGAATGGCGCGTCACGATCGGGAGCAGATCTTCCTCGCCGAGCAGATGGTGATGCTCGAGAATGGGCGTCGCCACCATCGCCGTGTCGCGCGCCAAGGCCAGCAGGATGTCGCGCGGCAGATCCGACGCGAATTTCACGGTCTCGGCCAGCACCAGGCGCACCAGCGGCTCGGCGTCGTAGAGCACGATGCGGAACGCGTCGACGGTTGCGCGCCATTCGTTCTCGTCGAGGCCGCCCGCGGCAAAGCGCGCGGCGACGCGGTCGAGCGATTTGGCGCGCTCTGTCCAAGAGGTCTCCTCGAGCAATTGGGCAATCATCTCGCGGGTCACCATCACCACAAGCCGAAACCTGAATGCTGCACCGGCGCGCCCGATGCGCGTCGTCGCACCAAACTGCTTGACCGCCGGTTAAGTGATACTTAAGCGGTGGCGATTGTCGCGTGAAAAAATTAGGGCAAGTGGCGCGCACCGTCCCGTTCACGCGTGACGGCAGGCGCCGGACCGTTCCGCGCGCCGGCATCGGCGGCGTTTTGCGGGCGAGCCGCAATCTCTGTGGCGAGTTTGTGGCAAAAAAACGCACGACTTTGGCGCGCCCGCCGTCGCGCAGGCGCGACACGATGCCTTAGGCCTTGCCGCGCTCGACCGCTTCGGCGGCAGCGAGCCAGGCCGCCTCCGCTTCGGCGAGCGACTGCGCCGCCTCCGCCTGCGTGCG
>JASHRZ010000101.1 GCA_030037055.1 Alphaproteobacteria bacterium | reverse complement strand
TGGCGCGAGCGGATGTCCTCCCAGACGACGCCGGTTCCCGCGCACAACGTCTGCAGAAAGCGGACGCGTTGCAGGTGAACGTCGCTGTAGGTCAGCGTGACGCGCAGGCCGATCACTTTGATGACGATGACATGCGCCTCGGTCGAGCCGATGTCGTTCTGGATCAGCAGCACCTCGTTCGCGCGGGCGGCGATGGTGTCGAGTCCGGGATGCTCGAATTTGAGCGCCGCGGTGCGGTTGACCCCCGTCATGAACGCGCCCACCGCGGCGCGATCGGCCTCGGTGAGGCCGTAGGCCTTGGCGCCAGCGACTTCCGCGGTCGCGACGGCGCTTTGCAGCCGGTTGATCTCCTTGTGCAGATCCAAGACGAGAAGGTGGACGCCGTCGCCCGCCTTCGGACGCGCCGAGGTCAGCGCCGATATCACCTCGCCGCTCAGCATGTCATCGACGATCGGCGGCCGCGCGCGGATCAGCCGCTCCAGGCGATCGGCACAGCGCGCATGGAGCTGGGCGGCCTCCGGGGCGTCCTTTCCCGCCACGCCCAGCGGCGCGATCATGGTGCGCAAGGCGTCGTCGAGGATCGCGATCAGGCGTCCCGCGCCGGGAATGTGATAGTTGCCGCGTCCGTCATGCTCGGCGCGCGCGACCGAACGGTCGAATTCCGGCTCCGCCAGCCCGCAGGCTTCGCGCTCGGCGCGCAAGGACGGCGCCGAAGCTCCCGGATGCTCCGCCTGGCCCGCCGCCACCTGCAACAAGGTCAGGACGTATTTGGCGCGCTCATTGGCGGCGACGGCGCTGGTGAGCAGTGCCGGCAGCACCAACGCACGCTCGCCGAGAAAATCGACGATCTGCGTTTTTGTCGTCATCGCTGCGCTCGCTTGCCTTTGACCGTCACGATACCGTCACGGTTGCGTCACTCCTCCGCGCGCGATGTCCTTGATACCCGTTGCCGGGCCGATGGCGCCTTGATCTGGCTCAAGGCAGGCGTATTTCCCGACCGCCGGCCCGTCCGGCCGGCAGCTATCGGATTCGCACATTTGGCGCGCCTGAGCGGCCCCTCCTCAAGGAGAAGGCGATAGCGTCCCACAGGGAGCTGAGGGCCGATGACGCCGGCTATCGGTCCGGCCGCGGGAAAATCGCTAATGCCAGTCGACGAGCAGGCCGCCAAAAATCCGGCGCGAGGCGTCGGCGGCATCGATACAGGCCTTGAACACCGCATCCCAGGCTCTCGCGGTACCGAGCAGCGTTTCATTCGCCGCCCGAAAGCCGAGATCGAGCTGCGCCGCGAAGGCTTCCATCGGATCTCTCGCGCCGGCCTCCGGCGGCTGCCGCAGAGGGCTCGCCGGTGTCGTGACGGGAAATTCGCGCAGGCCATCCATTCCCGGAGCCCGCGACGAATCCACATGACGCGGCGAGATTACGGCGACGCTGTGACGCCTGCATGAACGGACGCAAGCGTCGTCGCGGCGCGCCGTCCGGCCGCGGCGATCAGCCGGGACTGAGGCGCAGCGGCGCGATCTGCCGCGCGCCGAGGGCGGGATCGACGATGGTGACGACAAAGGTCGCGCCCTGCCAACCCCAGGGCGGACTGCCCCAGTAGGGCGCCTGACCGATCTTGACGTAGGCAATGCTGCCGGGGACGAGACGCACCGTCCTGAACTGATCGGGATAGGGCTGGTCGCTGCGCACCTCGATCTCATAGGTGCCGGGCGGCACGTCGCGGTAGAACACGGTGCCGGGCGCGGCCTCGCCGAGCGGCCGGTGATCGAGCGACACCGTCGTCCAGACCAGCGAGCCGTTGGGGTCGAAGTCGCGATAGACATAAAGCCGGGCCATGCCCCGGGAAGGCGCCGGCTCCGAACCGGGGTGCGGGCCGGCCTCGGCGCAGGCGGCAAGCGCCAGAGTGCAAAGCGCGAAAATCCGCAGCCGGCTCGAGCTCATCCTCGCCTCCGTGGCCAACCGAGCTTCCCCCGCCGGCGCATCCTACATAGATCACGGCCGGCGAGGCCGCAAATACCGCAGGAGACGAGCCGCAGGCGCATGACGCGGCCGGCCGCCGGGAGGGGCGTCATAATCCTTCCTTAACGCCCTCCTCCTACGCTTCCCGGTGGAGCAGCCCCGGAACCATGCAACGCGACCGATGAGCGACGCAGAGACCCGCGAGCAACGCCTGGTGTTGCGCGTTCTGAGCCGGTGGCGCAGCCTGTGCCGCGGTAGCACCCTGCCGCGGCGCTCGCAGATCGATCCGCAGCTTTTCGGTCAGGATTGGGCGAACTGCCTGCTGATCGATATCGATCCCAGGCTCGAGCGCTCGCGCTTCGCCGCCGTTGGCGAGAATCTGCGCGATCCCAACTGGCCGACGCTCGAGCGGCAAAGCCTCGCGGAATGCCAGGAGAGTACGCTGCTCTACGTCGCCACGTCCTATGCTGGGCGCGTCCTCGCCAAGGGGGTGCCGATCAGCATCGGCGGCATCGGCATCCATCTCGGCCTGCCGATCGTCTATCGCAGCATCCTGCTGCCGCTCGCCGAAGGCGAAGGGCGCATCGACGGCATGCTCGGCGCCGCCAATTTCCGCGAGATCCCGGTCACCGAGGAGATCCATCCCCTCCAGGAGCACCGCCTCGAGGAGCCGCTTGCCGCGGCCGCGGCGGGGCTGCGGCGTTAGAGCGTCTTTCGTTCACACGGGATCGTCAGCGGACCGATGTTTCTCTCGCCGCGCCAGCGGCGGTCGGGGTCCCGCATCTCATGGGGCACGGCCGCTTGGGCGCTGCTCGATAAGTGAATGTGAAAGCGCAGAGCGATCGAACGGGTGGTCCGCTCGCGCGCCGGCTTAGGACGGCGTCGTCGCATCTTTCCCCGACAGATCTTTCCCCGAGCCTTGGCAGCGGAGGGATCGTAGCATTGGTCCTGCGCCGGGCTTCGGCGCGCGCTAGGTCACCGGCGCGGATATTTTTGTGTCGCTGGTGTACACCAATGATGGGTGGATGGCCCCCTCTTCACGGCATCTATGTGCCAAAGTTGGTGCGTTGGACAGCCAACTTAACGGGAGCCATCCATGAAAGAGGTTAGCACAGTCGGTTTCGACATCGCCAAGAAGATCTTCCAAGTGCGGACGAGGCGATCAAGCGGCTCGAGGACGCGGCGCTGCT
>JASHRZ010000100.1 GCA_030037055.1 Alphaproteobacteria bacterium | reverse complement strand
ATGAGATGTTCGGGCAGCGCAGTGACATCGAAGATGGTTTCATTGGTCAGGAACGGCACCTCGGCGAGGCCCGGGATGGGCGGCACCGCCGGCGCCGAGCCGGTGGCGATGACGATGCGGCGGGCGCGGATCACGTAATCGCCGGCGATCACCTCGCGCGGCCCGCCGAAGCGCGCCGCGGCGGCGATGACGCGCACACCCAGGCCGGTGAAGCGCTCCACCGAATCCTGCGGCGCGATGGCGGCAATCACCTCCTGCACATGGCGCATGACCGCGGCGAAATCGACCGTGGGCGGCGCATTGCCGAGGCCGAATGCGGCATTGGCGCGCGCCGCCTTCACGCGCTTGGCGGCGGCGAGCAGCGATTTCGAGGGCACGCAGCCGTAATTGAGGCAATCGCCGCCCATCCTGCCGCGCTCGATCAGCACCGTGCTCATGCCGAGCTGCGCGCCGCCGGCGGCAACCGAGAGCCCGCCCGACCCCGCGCCGATGACGCAGAGATCGGCCTCGATGCGCTCGCTCACGGGAGGGCCCGAAGGCGCCGGCGCGCCTGATGCCATTTGTAGAGCAGCGGCAACAGCGAGAGCAGGGCGAGCGCGATCAGCGGCAGCAGGAGGCGCGGCTCAAAGATGACGTAGAGATCGGGTGTCTGGCCCCGCTCAATCAGCGCGCCGGCGCCGGCGCCGACGCTCGAATAGATGAAGCTGGCCGGCGCCATGCCGAAGAAGCTGCAGAGCACGAAGGTGCGCAGCCTCACCCCGAAGAACGCCGGCACCAGATTGACCAGCCAGAACGGGAAGAGCGGCACCAGGCGCAGCACGAGCAGGTAGCTCGCGCCGTTCTCGCGGAACCCCGCCTCCACCCGACGCAGGAAGGGACCGGCGCGCTGACGCAGCGGGTCGCCGAGGCTCGAGCGGGCGATGAGAAAGAGGATACTGGCGCCGAGCGTCGCGCCCATGAGCGAGCAGATCCCGCCGAGCCAGGTGCCGAAGAGGAAACCGCCGGCGACGGTGAGGAAGAGCCCGCCCGGAACCGAGAGCGCGGCGACCGCAGCATAGACTGCAATGAAGGCCAGCGGCGCCAGCACCCCGGCCCGGGCGATCGCGTCGAGCAGCCATTCGCGATGCTCGGCGAGGGCAGCAAAGCTGAGATAGCGCTCAAGCCCGAAAGCGAAGAACCCGGAGATCGCCACCGCTAGCACGAGCAGCGGCAGCAGACGGCGCAGCCACGCCCCGCGCCTTCGCCCTTGCTGCGCCTCGTCCATGGTCGGCCCTGCCTCGCGAATAGCTCCCGGAAGCCCAGCCGCCGCCATTGCCGCCGCGGTCAGCGTGCCGCAAGACGGCGCGACGTTGACTTGCGCGGGCCGCTCCCCTATACAGCGCCCTCGATCCCTTGAGAAGTGTCGCCGGAGCCCGTGCCGTGAAGCGCACCTATCAGCCGAGCAAAATCGTCCGCAAGCGCCGCCACGGCTTCCGCGCCCGCATGGCCACGGTCGGCGGCCGCTCCGTGTTGGCGCGGCGTCGCGCCAAGGGGCGCAAGCGCGTCTCCGCCTGACGGCGCGTCCACGGCCGCCCGCGCCATGGCCGGGATTGCGCGGCTGAAGCGGCGGGTTGAATTCCTTCGCGTCGCCGGCAAAGGGCGCAAATCGGTCACCCCCGGCCTCATTCTCCAGGCCATGCGTCGTCCGGCCGGAGCGCTGCCCGCCGCCGAGGCCGGGCGGCTGCGTGTCGGCCTCACCGCCAGCCGAAAAGTCGGCATCGCCGTCGAGCGCAACCGGGCGCGCCGGCGGCTCCGGGCGGCGGCGGATCGGATCATGCCACTCCACGCCGCGGAAGGGCATGACTATGTATTGGTGGCCCGCGCCGGGACGGTCCGGCGGCCGTTTCCGGCGCTGCTGGGCGATCTCGAGGCGGCACTGAGACAGGTCGGCGCCTGGCGCGCCGACGGTGAAGGATGAGCGAGACGAGAAATGGCGAGGAACCGGTGCTGAACCTGCTGCTGCGCGGCCTCATCCGCGCCTATCAGCTGCTGCTGGCGCCGCTGCTGCCGCCGAGCTGCCGCTACTTGCCGAGCTGCTCCAACTATGCCGCCGAGGCGATTGCCACGCATGGCGCGCTGCGCGGCTCGTGGCTGGCGCTTGGCCGGCTGCTGCGCTGCCATCCCTGGGGCGGCAGCGGCTACGATCCCGTGCCGCCGGCGCCAACGCCCCGTTCCTGCTCGCATTGCCGCTAGGCCGGCCCGTCATGGATCAGAACCGCAACGTCATCCTCGCGCTGGTGATCTCCTTCGCGATTCTGTTCGGCTGGCAGCTGCTGTTTCCGTCCAAGCCGCCACCGCCGCCGCCGCAATCGCAACCGCAGGGCCAGCCTGCCGCGCCCGGCGCGGGCCCGGGCGCCGTCGCCGCGGCCGAGACGGTGAAGCCGCGCGCCGAGGTGCTGGCGCAGACGCCGCGCATCGCGATCAGGACACCGAAGATCGCGGGCTCCATCGCCCTTATTGGCGCAGAGCTCGACGACCTGACGCTGCTCGACTACAGCGAGACCGCCGATCCCAAGAGCCCCAAGATCGAGCTGCTCTCGCCTGACGGCTCCGAGCATCCCTATTTCGTCGATTTCGGCTGGGCGCAGCCCTCCGGCGCCGCGGTCAAGCTGCCGGGGCCCAATACCCGCTGGAGTGCGTCGGGCGCCGAGCTCACGCCGCAGCAGCCGGTCGATCTCACTTGGGACAATGGCGAGGGGCTGCGCTTCAAGCGCCACTACGCCGTCGACGACAATTACATGTTTACTGTCACCCAGACCGTCGAGAACGATACCGGCCAGCCGGTGTCGCTGTCGGCCTATGGCCGTATCGTACGCGTCGGCGAACCTCCGGCATCGACGACATATTTGCTGCACGAAGGCCCGATCGCCGTGCTCAATGGCACGCTGCATGACGGCGGTTGGTGGGCCTCGCCCGACCGGTACAATTACGCCGATGTGAAGAAGGGGCCGCCGCTGACCGATACGACCACCGGCGGCTGGCTCGGCTTCACCGACAAATACTGGCTCACCACCCTCGTCCCCGAGCAGCAGGCGCCCGTCACCACGGAGGTGCGATACAACGGCGAGGGCCATCGCGACGTCTTTCAGGCCGACTTCACCAGCAGCGGGCAGACCGTGCCGGCGCATGGCGCGCTCAGCACCGAGAACCGGCTCTTTGCCGGCGCCAAGGAAGTGCATCTCTTCGACTATTACGAGAGTGCGCTCGGCATCCCCCGCTTCGACCGGGCGATCGATTTCGGCCTGTTCTATTGGATCACCAAGCCGATCTTTCTGGCGCTCGATTTCTTCTCCACGCACATCTTCTACAACGCCTATGGCAGCTTCGGGCTCTCCATCCTGCTGCTCACCTTGTGCATCAAGCTGCTGTTCTTCCCGCTCGCCAACAAATCCTACCGCGCGATGGGCAAGATGAAGGCGCTGCAGCCGGAGATGCAGAAGCTGCGCGAGCGCTTCGGCGACGACAAGGCGCGGCTCAATCAGGAGATGATGGCGCTTTACAAGCGCGTCGGCGCGAATCCTATGGCGGGCTGCCTGCCGATCTTCATCCAGATCCCGGTGTTCTTCTCGCTTTACAAAGTGCTCTACGTCACCATCGAGATGCGCCACGCGCCGTTCTACGGCTGGATCCACGATCTTTCGGCGCCCGACCCCACCACCTTCGTCAACCTCTTCGGCCTGCTGCCCTTCGCGGCGCCGAACATCTCCTTCCTGATGGTCGGCGCCTGGCCGATCATGATGGGCTTGACCCAATATCTGCAGCAAAAGCTCAACCCGCAGGCGGCGATCGACCCGGTGCAGCAGAAGATGTTCATGTTGCTGCCGATCGTCTTCACCTACATGCTGTCGCAATTCGCCGCCGGTCTCGTCATCTACTGGACCTGGAACAATTTGCTGTCGATCGCCCAGCAATGGATGATCATGCGCCGGGCGACCGTCGCGCCGGCCACCGCCTAGGAACCTGCGCGTGATGGCGCCTGCCGCCGTCCATCCGCCGACGGAGGCGCCCGATGCCGAGGCCGAGGAGGCCGGTCGCCGCCTCTTCGCCCAGCCCTGCAGCTTCCTTGCCGGCGCCACCAGCGACGACGCGCTGCCCGCCGACAGGCTGCCGGAGATCGCCTTTGCCGGCCGCTCCAATGTCGGCAAATCGAGCCTCATCAACGCACTCACCGGCCGGACCACGCTGGCGCGCGTCTCGCGCACCCCCGGGCGCACGCAGCAGATCAATTTCTTCGATCTCGGCCATCGGCTGATGCTAGTCGACCTGCCGGGCTATGGCTTCGCGCAGGCCGCCAAGAAAGATGTCGCCGCCTGGACGGGCCTTACGCGGCGCTATCTGCGCGGCCGCGCCAGCCTGCGCCGGGTGCTGGTGCTGATCGATGCGCGCCACGGCTTCAAAATGGTGGATCGGCCGGTCCTGGAGCTGCTCGACGAGAGCGCCGTGTCCTACCAGATCGTGCTGACCAAGATCGACGAAGTGGGGCCGGCGGAGCTTGCCCGGCGCGTCGAGGCGGTGGCGAAAGAGGCCAGGCGACACGGCGCCGCGCATCCGGCCCTCCATCTGACCAGCGCCCGCGACGGCAGCGGCATCGCCGCGCTGCGCGCCGCGCTGGGCGCGCTGGCGGCTCCGGCGCGACCGCGTTAGAGTGCCGCCGCCATGACTGAGAAGCCGATTGCCGGCATCGACCCCGCCAGCAAGGCCGCGACGCTGGCGGCGGCGCTGCCCTACATGCGCCGCTATGCCGGCAAGACCATCGTCGTCAAATATGGCGGCCACGCCATGGGCGACGAGCATCTCGCCGATCTCTTTGCCCAGGACGTGGTGCTGCTGAAGCAGATCGGCATGAACCCCATCGTCGTCCATGGCGGCGGGCCGCAGATCGGCCAGATGCTGGAGCGGCTCAAGATTAAGAGCTCGTTTATCGATGGGCTGCGCGTCACCGACCGCGCGACGGTGGAGATCGTCGAGATGGTGCTGTCGGGCTCGATCAACAAGCAGCTCGTCCAGGCGATCAACAGCGCCGGCGGGCTCGCGATCGGGCTTTCCGGCAAGGACGCCAATCTGATCCGCGCGAAGAAGCTCGAACGGGCGCGGCGCGAGAGCGACAGCCATATCGAGAAGGTGCTTGATTTGGGATTCGTCGGCGAGCCGCAGGCGGTCAACGCCGACGTGCTGGCGCTGTTCGAGCGCTCGGCCATCATCCCGGTGATCGCGCCGATCGGCATCGGCGGCCCGGGCGAGACCTTCAACATCAACGCCGATACGGCGGCCGGCGCGGTGGCGGCCGCGGTCAAGGCGACGCGGCTACTGCTCCTCACCGACGTCAGCGGCGTGCTCGACAAGGAGAAGCGGTTGCTGCACGACCTGACCCTGTCCGAGGCGCGCGCGCTCATCGCGGACGGCACCATCCGGGGCGGCATGATCCCCAAGATCGAGACCTGCATCGAGGCGGTGGAAGGCGGCGTCGAGGCCGCGGTCATCATCGACGGCCGCGTGCCGCACGCCATCCTGCTGGAGCTTTTCGCCGAAGGCGCCGGCACGCTGATCCGACGCCGGCGGCCGGGTGATCAGTAGACGTCGCGCCGACACCGTCGTGCCGCGCGCCATGACAGCGGACGGGGCGCGCGCTATGCTGGCGGCATGGCCGCGTTCCGCCTTCTCGCGCTCGACCATGTCGCGCTGCGCGTCAGCGACCTCGAACGCGCCCGCGCCTTCTATTGCGACGTGCTCGGCTGCAGCTTCGAGAAGTGGCAGGAGAATTTGGGCCTGTTGCAGCTGCGCGCAGGCGCGGCGCTGATCGATCTCGTCGGCGTGGACGGACCTCTGGGCCGCGCTGGCGGCGCCGCGGCCGGGCGCGAAGGCCGCAACGTCGATCATTTCTGCCTGCGCATCGCCCCCTTCGATGCGGCGGCGCTCGGCGCCCATCTCGCCGCCCATGGCGTCACGGCCGGCGAGGTGGTACAGCGCTACGGCGCCGAAGGCACCGGCCCCTCGCTCTATCTCAGCGATCCCGACGGCAACACGGTCGAGCTGAAAGGCCCGCCGACGCCGTGATCCGCAGTTTCGCCGACCATTCGGCCAATGAGCGGACCTTCCTCGCCTGGATCCGCACCGGCGTCGCGGTGATCGCTTTCGGATTCGTCATGGAGAAATTCAACCTGTTCCTGGTCGCCACCGGCGCACCGGAGACCGCCGGGCGGATCGAACGGCTGGCGGGTCCCTTCGGACGCTATGACGGTCTGGCGCTGATGCTGGTCG
>JASHRZ010000099.1 GCA_030037055.1 Alphaproteobacteria bacterium | reverse complement strand
TTCAGCACCAGGCAGCGGTCGCCCTGAAGATCGACATCGCGGATCTGGATGTCGGGATCGTGCCGCGCCAGATCGTAGTGGCGCGCGAGCGCACGACGGATCTCGCGATAGCCGCGCTCGTCATGGATGGCGCCGACGACCAGCGCGTCGGCGCCTTCCTCGTCCAGCACCTTGAACAGGCGGAACTGGCGGATGAGCCGCGGGCTCAGATACTGCAGCACGAAGCTCTCGTCGCGGTAGTTCGCCCAGGCATGGCGCAGTGTTCCGTAGGGATCGCCGTTGCCGGCGATCTCCGGGAACCACTCGCGATCCTCGTCCTCGGGCTCGAGGCAGATGCGCTTGATGTCGCGCATCATGGCGAAGCCGAGAGCGTAGGGGTTGATGCCGTTGTAGCGCCGGTCGTCGAATTCCGGCTGGAAGACGACGCTGGTATGCGAGTGCAGCGCCTCGAGGAACGAGCCGTCGGTGATCAGGCCCTTCTCGTGCAGCCGCGTCAGGACCTCGTAATGGACGAACGTGGCGCAGCCCTCGTTCAGCAGCCGCGTCTGCTTCTGCGGATAGAAGTATTGCGAAATGTGCCGCACGATGCGGACGAGCTCGCGCTGCCAGGGCTCGAGCCTGGGCGCGCGCTTCTCGAGGAAATAGAGCAGATTCTCCTCGGGCAGGCCGAGCTTGCGGCGCATCTCGGCGCGCAGCTTCTCCTTGTCCTGCCCCGGCTCCTCCTCGCGCTTCTCGCCGATGATCGCGGTGCGCCAGATGTCGTCGTAGCTTGCCTCGAAGTGGCGCCGGCGGTCTTCCTCGCGCCGGCGCTCCTCCTCGAGATTGAGCTTGGCCGGCCGGTCGTAGCGGTGAACGCCGTGGTTCATCAGCGCATGGGCGGCATCGACCACGCGCTCGACCGCCTCGACGCCGTGGCTCTCCTCCGCATGCGCCACGAAGTCGCGCGCGAAGGTGAGATAGTCGAGGATGCCGGTGGCGTCGGTCCATTGGCGGAAGAGGTAGTTGTTCTTGAAGAAGTGGTTGTGGCCGAAGGCGGCATGCGCGATGACCAGCGACTGCATCGTCATGGAGTTCTCCTCCATGATGTAGCTGATGCAGGGGCTCGAATTGATGACGATCTCGTAGGCGAGGCCCTGGAGGCCGTGGCGGTAAAGCGCCTCCTCGCGGGCGAAGCGCTTGCCGAAGCTCCAGTGCCGGTACATCAGCGGCAACCCGATCGAGGCGTAGGCGTCGAGCATCTGCTCGGAGGTGATCACTTCGATCTGGTTGGGATAGATGTCGAGGCCGAACTCGCCGAGCGCGATCTCCTCGATGGCGCCGTAGACCCGGCGCAGCTTCTCGAAATCCCACTCCGGCCCCTCGAAGAGAAGGCGATCCGACGTCCCGATGCCGCCGTCGGCCGGCATCAGGCGTGCTCTCTCTGCTTGGCGAAGAGCTCGTGGAAGACCGGGAATATCTGCGTCTGGTCCGCGACCTTGCGCATCGCGAAGTTCCGGTGCTGCTCGGCGATCTGGCTGTAGGTGCGCCAGAGGTCGGTGGGCGGCGAGGGGAAGCCGTGGCGCAGCGTCGCCTCGGCGCCGACCTCGATATAGGCGAAGTACTGCGTCAGCGGCAGGATCTCGCCGCCGAGCAGCTGGCTGCAGCGGTCGCTGTCCTCGGTGTAGTTGTCGCCGTCCGAGGCCTGCGCGGCGTAAATGTTCCAGTTGTCGGGGCTGTAGCGCTCGCGCACCACCTTGAGCATCTCCTCGAGCGCGGTCGAGACGATGGTGCCGCCGGTCTCGCGGCTGTGGAAGAAGGTGTCCTCGTCCACCTCCTGCGCGTTGCTGGTATGGCGGATGAAGACGATGTCGACGTGCTTGTAGCGCCGCGTCAAGAACACGTGCAGCAGCAGGAAGAAGCGCTTGGCGAGGTCCTTCATCGCCTCGGTCATCGAGCCCGACACATCCATCAGGCAGAACATCACCGCCTGCGTGTTCGGCTTCGGAATCCGCTCGAAGCGGTTGTAGCGGACGTCGACGGGATCGAGGAAGCCGACGCGGCGCGCGCGGCGCTGCAGCATCTCGAGATCGAGCCGGCCCTGCGCCGCGCTCTCGGCGTCGTCGGCGGCGAGCGCGGCGTCGATCTGCCGCTCGAGCGCCGCGATCTCGTGCGGGCGCGGCCGGTGCAGGGAGATGCGCCGGGCGAGGCTGTTGCGCATGGTGCGCACGAGGTTGAGATTGGCGGGAGTGCCGGCCACCGAATAGCCGGCGCGCGTGAGCTGCGTCGCCTCGGTTTCCTTGAGCCGCGTCTTGATCAGGTCCGGAAGCTCCAGATCCTCGAAGAAGAGATTGAGGAATTCCTCCTTGGACAGCACGAACTCGAAGGCGTCCTGCTCGCCGCCATCCTCGGGGCTGGCGCCGCCGCGGCCGCCATTATCGCCCGTCGGCGGGCGCTCGATGCGGTCGCCGACGACGTATTTCTTGTTGCCGGGGACGATGTAGTCGCGCTTGCCGCCATGGGCCGAGCGGTGGAACACCGGCTCGGCGATGCCGCGGCTCGGGATCGAGATCTTCTCGCCGCCGTCGGTCTCGCCGACCTTGCGCCGCTTCAGCGCGTCGACCAGCGCCTTTTTCACCTCGCCCCTTGCCCGATCGATGAAGCGCTGCCGGTTGGCGAGGCTCTTGCCTTTGGGATTTGGCCGTCGATCGATGATGTTCATCGGGCGAGATGCCTCCGTTGGGCGGTGCTAGCCTGCCTTGTTGACGCGCATGTACCACTCAACAAGACGGCGAACCTGGCGCTGGGTGTAGCCGCGCGACACCATCCGCTCGAG
>JASHRZ010000007.1 GCA_030037055.1 Alphaproteobacteria bacterium | reverse complement strand
GACCAGGATCTCCCGCCCGAGCGCTTCCTCGCCTTCGCCCGCCGCTTCGGCGAGCCTGTCGAATATCCCTTCGTCCGCGGCATCGAGGGCTATCCCGAGATCATCCAGGTATCGAAGCTCGAGCACGAGACGGTGAATTTCGGCGGCATCTGGCACAGCGACACGACCTATCTCGAGCAGCCGCCGATGGGCACCCTGCTGGTGGCGCGCGAGGTGCCGAAAGTGGGCGGCGACACGCTCTTCGCCAATCAGTATCTCGCCTATGAGACCTTGTCCGATGGAATGAAGCGGCTGCTTGAGGGCCTCACGGCGGTCAACAGCTCGGCCCGGGCGGATGTCAGCCGCACCCGCGAGGATCGGATCAAGTCCGAGCCGAGCGCGCGGGCGGGCGAAGCGCTCGTGGCCGAGCATCCGGTGGTGCGCACCCATCCCGAGACCGGCCGCAAGGCGCTCTATGTCAACATCGCGCACACCGCAGGCTTTGTCGGCATGACCGAGGGGGAGAGCGCGCCGATCCTGGCCTATCTCTTCCAGCACCAGACGCGGCCGGAATTCACCTGCCGCTTCGCCTGGGAGAAGGGCTCGCTCGCCTTCTGGGACAACCGCGCCGTGCAGCACAATCCCGTGAACGACTATCACGGCCATCGCCGCATCATGCACCGCATCACGCTAGCCGGCGACCGGCCGCGTTAAGCGCGTCTTTGGTGCATAGGCGACGGTGCGTCCTTCGAGACGCGGTCCTTCGGACGACGCCCTCGGCGCCGGCGCGCGCAGTGCGGCCAATGCGGGGACGTAGCTTTCCGGCACGTGCGGCAGATCGAAATTGATGACATGGGCTGCGGACATGCGCCATGGAGCGCGGCGTCGAAGACGCCGTACCGAGCGGTCGCCACTTCACCCCGCAAGCGCCTCATCCGCGCGACGGGTAGGCTTGACGATCTCGGGAGGGCGCTCTGGGCGCTGAAGCCGAGAACGCGTCGCACAGTCGCGAGAAGTCTGCTGGCCGTCAAATAGCCCCTAGGGTGCGAAAGTTAAGAAGGCAATGGTTTGCAGCGGGTTAGTAGCACGATCGCGGCGGCCCGCCGATATACGCGACCGCAACGCTGTCGAAAATCTTCACGCCGGATTCCGGCGAAGCTCGATCGTCGGGAAGCTGCCGGCAGCTGCCGGGCAGCCTTGCCGGCGGAGGGGTGCGGCCTTACCATTGACCGCATGCCGGTCTCCGGCCCGGCCTACGTCATCGGCGCATTTGGAATTTTTGTCGCCGTGTGCACCGATGACGTAGGGTTGGCGATGCTTGATCACCAACGGACGAGCCCGGCGCAATGCCGAGCTTGCAAGACCAAGGCTGCCCCCGGGGCGGGAGCCGTGGCATCATCGCCGGCCGACGGAGAAGCAAGGGAGGATCATCATGGCGGAAATCCGCACGGCGCATCTCTTCACCATCCGCCTCCGGGTCGGCGAGATACAGCCGCTTGGCAAGACGCCGTTCGGCGACCGCCGCGTCGCCGTCGTCGAGAGCGGCAGCTTCGAGGGCGCGAGGCTCAAAGGCACGGTGCTGAAGGGCGGCACCGACTGGATCCTCCTGCGGGCCGATGACGTGCTGCAGCTCGATGTGCGCCTCACCCTTAAGACCCATGACGACCAGATCATCGCCATGACCTATCGCGGCTATCGTCACGGCCCGGCGGCGGTGATCGAGCGGCTCAATCGTGGCGAGAAGGTCGATCCGGCCGAGTATTATTTCCGCACCGCCCCCTTCTTCGAGACCGCTTCGGAAAAATACAGCTGGCTCAACCGTGTCATTTGCGTCGCCACCGGCGACCGCCGGGCCGACGGTCCGGTCTATGACGTCTTCGAGGTGCTCTGAGCGAGGGGCTCAGCGGCAGCCTTTCGGCGAGGGCACCGCCACCTCCGGCATGCGTGCCAGGATGGTCTGGGCGCGCTCCTCGAGATAGGGCGTGGGGCGCTCCGGCCGCCAGTGCCGCGGATCGGGCAGCACCGCTGCCAGCAGCGCCGCCTCGCGCGGCGTGAGCTGCGCCGCGTGCCGGGCGAAATGCGCCCGCGCCGCCGCCTCCGCGCCGTAGATGCCGGGACCCCATTCGACGAGGTTGAGATAGAGCTCGAGAATGCGCCGCTTGCTCATGAGCGCCTCGACCAGCACCGTGAGATAGGCCTCGGCGCCCTTGCGCAGATAGCCGCCGCCCGGCCATAGCAGCAGGTTGCGCGCCAACTGCTGGCTGATGGTGCTGGCGCCGCGCAGCTTCTCGCCCTCCTCCCAGCCCTGATAGGCCTTGTCGATCTCGACCCAGTCGAAGCCGTGATGCCGGCAAAAGCGCGCATCCTCCGAGGCGATCACGGCGCGCGCGAGCGCCGGCGCGAAGCGTGCAAGCGGCACCCACTCGCGCTCGATCGGTGCGCCTTCGGCCGCGCGGATCAGCATCAGCGGCGTCACCGGCGGCGGCAGGAAGCAATAGACCGCGAGCACCGGCACCGGCAGCAGCAGCAGGACCGCCAGCGCCATGGCGATCTGCTGCCCGACGCGGCCGCCCCGGCGGCGCTTCTCGCCGAAGAGAATGGCGTCGGGCATGGCGACGGAGGCTCTCCCGTGGGCCGATTATGGGCTAAGCTGGCACCTCCTAGGGGAGAGAACGGCGATGCGCAACACGCTCGATCTGGCCTGGCCGCGCGAGGGGCTGACGCGGGTCCCCTATCCCGTCTACAGCCGCGCCGACGTCTATGACGAGGAGCGCCGGCGCATCTTCCAAGGGCCCGTATGGAGCTTTCTCTGCCTCGAGGCGGAGCTGCCGGCGCCCGGCGACTACCGGGCGAGCTTCGTCGGCGACGTGCCGGTCATCGTCGCCCGCGACCTCGACGGCAGCCTCGCCGCCTTCGAGAACCGCTGCGCCCATCGCGGCGCGCTGCTCTGCTTCAAGCGCGCCGGCCATGGGCGCGAGATAAGCTGCGTCTACCACAACTGGACATACGATCTCCGGGGCAACCTCACTGGCGTCACCTTCCAGCGCGGCATCAACCGCAAAGGCGGCATGCCGCCGGAGTTCAATCGCGCCGATCACGCGCTCCGCCGCCTCAGGGTCGAAAGCTTCGCCGGCATCGTCTTCGGCACATTTTCGGACGCTGCGCCGCCCTTGGAGCTCTATCTCGGTCCGGAGATCGCGCGGCGCATCCGCCGCGTGCTGAAGAAGGCGGTCAGGGTGCTGGGCTACAACAACCAGATCCTGCCCAACAACTGGAAGGTCTATGTCGAGAACAACAAGGATTCCTATCACGCGAGCCTGCTGCATGCCTTCTTCACCACCTTCCGCGTGAACCGGCTGTCGCAGGAGGGCGGGATCATCGTCGACGACAGCGGCGGCCATCACGTCAGCTACTCCAAGCGCGCCAGCGACAAGCCCAGCGCCGAATACGACGCCGCCCATTTGCGCGCCAACCGCGAGGATTACCGCCTCGCCGATCCGTCGATCCTCGCCGGCATCGACGAGTTCGGCGACGGCATCAGCTTGCAGATCCTCACTGTCTTCCCCGCCTTCGTCCTCCAGCAGATCCAGAACAGCCTCGCCTTGCGCCAGATCGTGCCGCGCGGGGTCGGCGAGACTGAGCTGCTCTGGACCTATATCGGCTTCGAGGACGACGACGAGGAGATGCTGATGATCCGCCAGAAGCAATCGAACCTGGTCGGTCCCGGGGGCTATATCTCGATGGAGGACGGCGCCGTCGGCGGTTTCATCCAGCGCGCGCTGCCCGGGGCCGAGCACGACGCCTCGATCGTTCAGATGGGCGGCGACGCGGTGGGCTCCCAGGACACGCGCGCGACCGAGACCGCGGTGCGCGGCTTCTGGCAGGTCTACCGCCGGCATATGGGGATCTGATGGCGGCCGACATCGCCACGCAGCTTGCCGTCGAGCGGCTGCTGGCGCGCTACGTCGCCAGCATCGATGAGGACCGGCTCGAGGAATGGCCGGATTATTTCCTCGAGGAATGCCGCTACCAGATCATCTCCAGCGAGAATTACGCGCAGGGGCTGCCGATCGGCGTCTTCTTCGCCAATACGCGCGGCATGCTCCGGGACCGCGTCTCGGCGCTGCGTCAGGCCAATGTCTACGAAGCGCAGCGCTACCGCCATCTCGTCTCCTCGACGCTGATCCTCGGCGAGCGCGACGGCATCGTCACGGCGCAATCGAACTACCTGGTCGTGCGCATCATGCACGACGGCGCCACGGCGCTGTTCAGCACCGGGCGCTACCTCGATCGCGTGCGCCTCAAGGGCCCCGAGCCCCTCTTCGCCGAGAAGCTCGTCGTCTTCGACAGCCGGCGCATCGACACCCTGCTGGCGATCCCGCTTTAGAGAGCGAGATGAGGCCGGCGCTCGCCGCTCTTGTGCTGCTCCTCGCCGCGGCGGGCGCCCGCGCCGAGGATACCGTCCGCATCGGCGTGCTGTTGCCCTTCTCCGGGCCCTTCGCCGATTTCGGCATGCAGATCGGCAACGGCATGGCGCTTTATCTGAAGCAGCATGGCGATGTCATCGCCGGCAAGAAGATCGAGCTCATCCGCAGGGACAGCGAGGGGGCGAAGCCCGATCGGGCGAGGCGTCTGGCGCAGGAGCTCATCACCCGCGACAAGGTCGACATCATCGCCGGCTTCGGGCTGACGCCGGAGGCGCTGGCGGTCGCTCCGATCGCTACCGAGGCGAGGACGCCGATGGTGATCATGAACGCCGCGACCTCGGTCATTACCGAGAAATCGCCCTATTTCGTGCGTTTCTCCTTCACGCTCTCGCAAATCGTATCGCCCTTGGGCGCGTGGGCGGCGACGCACGGCATCAAGCGCGTCTATGCCGTGGTCGCCGATTACGCGCCGGGCTACGAGGCCGAGGCCGCTTTCACCAAGGCCTTCACCGCCGGCGGGGGCGAGGTGGCGGGCGCGATGCGCGTGCCGATCAATGCGCTCGACTTCACGGCTTATCTCCAGCGCATCAAGGACGCGCGGCCGCAAGGCGTCTTCCTGTTCGTGCCATCGGGCGAGCAGCCCATCGCCTTCATGAAGGCCTTCATCGATCTCGGCCTCGCCGAGGCGGGGGTGACGCTGCTCGGCGGTACGGAGATCATCGACGAGACGGTGATCGCCACGCTCGGCGACAAGGCCGTGGGCGTGATCAGCACGCAGAACTACTCCTCGGCACATCCGAGCACGGAGAACAGGCAATTCCTCGCCGACTGGACGGCCGCGTTCGGCGCGCATCCCCGGCCCAATTTCATGGGCGTCGCGGGCTATGACGGCATGCACGCCATCATCGAGGTTATCGGCAAGCTGCGGCGCGAGATCGACCCCGACAAGGCAATGGCAGCCTTCAAGTCGATCGCCTTCATGAGCCCGCGCGGCCCGATCGAGATCGATCCCGCGACGCGCGACATCGTCGAGAGCGTCTATATCCGCCGCGTCGAGCGCGTGGACGGAGAGCTCGTCAACAAGGAGATCTTCGAATTCGCGAAGGTCGACGCTCGCGGGTGCGCGGAGTAGCGGCCGTCACCGGACCGCCCGCTCACCGCAGCAGCTCATAGGCCCCGCCGCGCTCGAGCGCGCGCTGATAGGCCGGGCGCGCATGGATGCGTTCGAGAAAGGCCATCAGCCGCGGACGGCTCGCATCGAGGCCGCCGCGCGCCGCGGCGGCCTCCAGCGGGAAGCTCATCTGGATGTCCGCTGCGGTGAACTCCGGCCCCGCGAACCAGGCGCTCTTGCCGAGCTCGGCTTCCATATAGTCGAGATGCAGCTTGATCTGCGGCTCGATGAAGCCGGAGAGAGCGCGGTCGGCGATGGCGCGCGCAATCGGTCGGGCGAAGAACGGCATCTTGCCGCTTTTGAGGCGGGTGAGGACCAGCCTCATCAGCAAGGGCGGCATGGCCGAGCCCTCGGCATAATGCAGCCAGTAGGTATAGCGCCGGCGCTCCGGCGTCCCGGCGGGCGGCACAAGTCGGCCCGCGCCGTAGCGCTCGACGAGATACTCGACGATGGCGCCGGATTCGGCGAGGGTCTCGCCGTCATCGGTGATCACCGGCGACTTGCCGAGCGGATGCACCGCGCGCAGCGCAGGCGGCGCGAGCATGCTCGCGGCGTTGCGCTCATAGCGTTTGACCTCGTAGGGAACGCCCAGCTCCTCCAGCAGCCACAACACGCGCTGCGAGCGCGAGTTGTTGAGGTGATGCACCCTGATCATGGCTGCGGCTCCCTCGCTAATACTGGCAGACGACGTTGACCAGCGCCTGGCGCCGCTCGCGCGTCACCACCTCGACGGCGCGCTTCAGCACCGACAGCAGTTCCGCCGGCTTCTCCACCCGTACCCCGTAGCCGCCGCTCGCCTCGACCAGCATCTCGTAGGCCGGGCTCGGATGGAGATCGGCGAGCAGCCTGCCGCCGCGGCGCGCGGCGACCCCGTCCTTGTAGAGATCGAGCGTGGCGTTGCGCACCGCGGCGTAAAGCCCGTTGTTGAAGACGATGGTCAGGATCGGCAGCTCGCCGACGGCGGCGACCCAATGGCAGGCGGTGGGGTTGGCGAAGACATAGGCGCCGTCGCCCAGCGTCGCCGCCACCAGATGCTCGGGCGCGGCGAGCTTGGCGCCGAGCGCCGCGCCAAGGCCCCAGCCGAGGCCGCCGGCCGGGCTCGAGCCGAAATAGCTGCCGGGCCGGCTGCGCGGACAATGGTCGAGCCGCAGCGGGTACTCGTTGACGATGATCGCCTCCTCTCCCACCGCCTCGCCGATGGCGCGGCTGAGAAAGGCAGGGGTGATGACGGAACCCGCTGCGTCCTTGTCGATCTCGCCGCGCCGGCGCAAGCTGAGTTCGGCCGAGCGCCGAGCGAGCGCCTCGCGCCGCGCGGCGATGGCGGGAGCGTCCAGCCGCAGCCGCGCCGCCAGCGCGCGTTCGAGCGCACCGAGCGCCGCCGGCGCCGTGGCGGTGAGCGAGAGATCGGCGGGGAAGCTGCGCAGCGGGTAGCGCCGGAAGCTCGGATCCTCGCCGATATGGGCGATGCGCGCGCCCGCCTTCGGCCCTTCGAGCGAAGGAATCCACGGCACGTCGCATTCGATCACGATGACCAGATCGGCCTCCTCGAGAAGCGGCCGCGGCTGGAAGCCCTGATGCATGGGATGCGCGGTCGGCAGAGTCATGTAGCGCTGGTTGAACGCGACCACCGCCAGCGCGTAGCGCTCGGCGATCTCGGCCAGTGCCGCGACGCCCTCGGCGCTGCGTCCGGATCCCGCGGCGATGATCAGCGGCCGCTTCGCCGCGGCGATCCATTCGGCCAGCGTCTCGATCGCCTGCGGATCGGGAGAAGGCGGAAGCGGCGCGGCACGGCGCGGCGTCTCGCCCTCGGCGCGCGCCGCGCTCGCCGCCAGGATCTCGCGCGGCAAGGTGAGATAGACCGGCCCCCGCGGCGAGGCCGTCGCCACCTCGAAGGCGCGCGCCAGCACGGCATCGACCTGGTCCGGCAGGCGAAGCTCGTAGTCCCATTTGACGATCTCGCGCACCATGCCCGCCTGGTCGAACATCTCTTGCGCCCATTGGATATAGCGGGTGCGCGAGCCCCGATGTCCGCCCTCGCTGATCGGCGAGCGACCGGCCATCAGCACGATCGGCACGAAGTCGCGGGCGGCGTTGATCAGCGTGTTGATGGTGTTGCCGGTGCCGACACTGGTATGGACCATGACCGCCTGCGGCCGGCCGGAGACCATATAGACGCCATGCGCCATGGCGACCGCCGCGTTCTCGTGCGGCACCAGGACCGCCCGCGGCACTCGGGCCCCGCTCTCCGCCGCCCGGGCGAAGCCCTCGATGATCGAGGGAAAATCGGTGCCGGGATTGGCGAAGAAATAGTCGACGCCATGCGCCTTGAGCCCGAGCAGCAGGCGATCGGCCGCGCTGGGCTCGTTCGGGCGGTCGGCGGCGGGATCGCGGTCCATGGGTCTCCCTCGGGGTTTCCGGGATTGGGCGCGACTGTCCCCCGCTTCGGGGCGGTGCGTCAAGGTTGAGATGGTGGCGGCGCTTGCGTGGTTCGGCTACATGCGGCAGACATAGATGCAGTTCTGCGGCCGCGGCGAATCCAGGACTTCGACCTGCCGGAAACCCGCCTCCACCAGCATCGCCTTGGCCTTCTCGATCCCCCAGACCGCGCCGACCCCGGCGCTGCCATAGGCGAGCGACACCCTCATGCAATGCATCAAGCTGACGCCGTATTAGAGCGGGGCGAAGGGATTGCCCATATTGCCGTCGACGCTGCTGGAAAATTTGTAATCGATCATCAGGAAGGTACCGTCCTCGGCCAGCGCGTCGCGGATGCGCCCCCAGGCACGGCGGCGGGGTCGAGCTGGTCGTGCATGGCGTCGAAGGCGGTGATGAGATCGAAGCGCGGCGCCGCCGGCAGCTTCGCCACGTCGAGTACCGCAAAGCGCGTGTTCGACAGGCCCATGCGCGGGGATTCCGCCATGCCCTCGGCGATCGCATCCTCGGCGATGTCGTAGCCGACGAAGCTCGATTGCGGATATTCGCGCGCATGACATTGAGCGCGTGGCCGCTGCCGCAACCGACATCGAGCATGCTTATGCCGGCGGCGAGCCGACGGTCGAGTCCCTCCACCCGAGAAAGCCGCCGATCAGCAGCTCGTCATAGATGCGCCGCCGGCGGCGTCCATGTGACAGGTGAAGTCCGGCCGGCGGCATAGGGGATGCCGCCGCCCTCGCGGAAGCATCGCACCAGCTTCGGCAGTTGCCGGCCGAAATGATCGATAACGCCGCTCATCGGCGAGATGTTGCGCGCGCCGGCGCCGGTGAGCGACTGCGCGTGCCCCGCTGGCAGAGCATAGCTCTGCTGCGCCGCGTCATAGGTGAAGATGCCGCTGGTCGCCATGGCACCCAGCTTCGCGCACATAACGCTCATTGAGGCCCGCCCGGTCCGCAAGCTGCCGGCTGGTGCCGGGCCCTTGGCGAACAGGCCCGTCTGATGGCGGATATCGATCAGCTTGGTCGGCACGCCGCCCGTCTAGATGTCCAGCAGCTTCCTGGCGAAATCCTGAGGTCGGCGTTCGGCCGCATGATCGCTTCCTGAGGTCGAGACTTGCTTTAGCGTCCCCTATAACGCGGCGGCCGCTTCTCCAGGAAGGCGCCTACGCCCTCGTGGTAATCCTCGGATTGCGCCGCGAGCGCGAACTGGTCGCGGTCCATGAAGCTCACGGCATGGTTGAGCGCCGTGCTGGCGGCGTTGACCCCCTCCTTGCACATGCGCACCTGCACCGGCGGCAACGCCGCGACCCGCTCCGCCATCGCCATCGCCGCGTCGAACGCGCGGCCCGCCGGCGCGACCTCGTCGACCAGGCCCCAGTCGCGGCCGCGTTCGGCATCGATGCGCTCGGCCATGACGGTGAGCCGCTTGGTGCGTGCCGGGCCCATCAAGCCCACGAGCCGCGGCACCGATTGCCAGCTCATGTTCATGCCGCGCTCGATCTCCGGCACGTAGAAGCGCGCGCCGGCGCCGGCGATGCGCAGGTCGAGCGAAGCCACCAGCGCCACGCCGCCGCCCACACACCAGCCCTCGATCGCGGCAAAGGTCATAGGCTCCAGCGCCTCCCAGGCCCGGCATAGCCGCGGGCCCAGCGCCTGCAGGCGCCGCTGCTCGGCGAGGCCGAGCCCGCCGATCCCGGCCTCGCGCAGATCGAAGCCCAGGGTGAAGACAGCGGCGGCGCCGGTCAGCACGATGGCCGAGGTCTCGGTGTCGTCCTCGAAGGAGCGCGCCGCGGCGGTGAGATCGCGCATGATTGCGCGCGACAGCGCGTTCTTGCCGTCGCCGAGATCGAAGCGGATGGTGGCGATGCGGCCCTTGCGCTCGATGCTGACCGGCGATGCTGGCATGGCAGGCTCCTTCCTGTCGGGTCAGCGTGAATAGCTGTTTTTCCCCGCGATGCACAGGGCCGTACCCGCCAGTTTGATCTATTCGACCCGATCTTCGCGCGACCGTACAAATCCGGGCGGCATGAACCTCGACAGCATCGGCCGATCGCGGGTCAGCCGCGCGTCGTGGGGATGGTAAAATCGATCTTCGGCCCGAGTGGGATCACTCCGCTCGGGTTGATGCGGCGCTGGCTGCCGTAATAATGCGTCTTGAAGCTCACGAGATCGACCGTCTCCGCAACGCCCGGCTGCTGGTAAAGCGCCCGCGTGTAGTCCCAGAGCGCGGGATAGTCCCAGAGATGGCGGAGATTGCATTTGAAATGGCCGTAATAGACGGCGTCGAACCGCGCCAGCGTTGGGAAGAGGCGCCAATCGGCCTCGGTGAGGCGGTCGCCCAGCAGGTAACGCCGGCGCGAGAGGCGCTCCTCGAGCCAGTCCAGAGTGTCGAACAGCGCCGTTACCGCCTGCTCATAGGGCTTCTGTTTGGTGGCGAAGCCGGCCTTGTAGACGCCATTGTTGACGGTGTCGTAGATGCGCAGATTGAGCGCGTCGATCTCCGCGGCAAGCTCGGCCGGATAGTAGTCGGTGCGGTCGTCGGTGAAGGCATCGAAGGCGCGATTGAGCATGCGTATGATATCAGCGGATTCGTTGCTGACGATCGTCCCCGTTTCCTTGTCCCACAGGATCGGCACGCTGGCGCGGCCGCTATAGCCCGCATCGGCGCGCAGATAGATCTCATAGGCATGGCGCGCGCCGGTCAGCGGATCGGGCGCGGCGAAGGTCCACCCCTTCTCCAGCATCAGCGGCTCGAAAAAGCTGACCGAGATCACATCCTGCAGCCGCTTCAGCCGGCGGAAAAGCAAAGTGCGGTGACACCAGGGACAGGCCAGCGCGAGATAGAGATGATAGCGGCCGGCGGCGGCGGGAAATCCCGAGCTGCCATCGGCCGTGATCCAGCGCCGGAAAGTGGTAGCCGGACGCTCGAAAGCGCCGCCGGTCCGGTCGGTGTAGTACCAGTCGTCACGCCACTGGCCGTCGATCAGGATGCCCATCGACCCCTTATCTAGCGGCGAGCTCGCCCGTCGTGAAGTGGCAGGCGACGAATTGTCCAGGGCGGATCTCGCGCATCACCGGCTCCTCCTCCGCGCAGCGCCGCCGGGCGAGTGCGCAGCGCGTGCGGAAGCGGCAGCCCGAAGGCGGCGCGATCGGCGAAGGCGGCTCGCCCGGCACGGCGCTCTCCGGCACCGTCGCGTCGGGATCGGGCAGCGGTATCGCCCGCAGCAGCACCGAGGTATAGGGATGGGCGGGATGTACGAACACCTGTTCGGCGGGGCCGATCTCGCAGAGCTTGCCGAGATACATGACCGCGATGCGGTCGCTCACCACCTTCACCACCGCGAGGTCGTGGGCGATGAAGATGAGCGTGAGGCCATAGCGCGCCTTCATGTCCTCCAGCAGGTTCAGGATCTG
>JASHRZ010000098.1 GCA_030037055.1 Alphaproteobacteria bacterium | reverse complement strand
GTCGGTCTGGATCGAGGGGTAGGACGTCGCGCGTCGTCCCCTAAGGAGGCCCGCCTCCACGAGGAGCCATGGCCCGTGGCAGATTGCCGCGACTGGCTTTCCCGCTTGGGCGAAGGCGCGCACCAACGCCACCGCCCCGGGATCGGCGCGCAGGCGATCGGGGTTGATGAGGCCTCCCGGCAGCACGAGGGCGTCGTAGGCGTCGACAGATGTCGCGTCGATCGTCGCGTCAACGGCGACCGTTCCGCCCCAATCGGTGAATTTCCACGAACGGATCCGACCGGGCTTGGGCGAGATTACGTCGACCGTGGCGCCGGCTTTCGACAGCTTCTCCTTGGGCTCGATGAGCTCGATCTCCTCGAAGCCGTCGGTTGCCAGGATCGCGATCCTCCGTCCTCTCAGATCCTGCATGTCACGATCTCTTTGTCCGATCCTTCGGGGCCCGTGCTCCGAGCGCCGCGCCAAGCCGGCTAGACCGGCTGCTTTGCATGCATCGGCCCGGCACAAATCGAGAGCGCCCTTTCCGTTCGGCTGCCGGCGCCGGACCGCACGAGCTCTCAGCCACTGCCAAGGCGCCGCCTGGCCCATAGCCGGCGGCTTGCCAGCCGACGCGCGCGGCGCAAGCCGGCCGTGCTGTTCCGCGGGAGTCGCTCGAACGCGACACTGCGGGTTTGCACAAACTCGGGCGCGGAAGCGAGCAGGCCCGCCGGAATGCGCTCCGCTTGCTTCGGCCGGTAGCCTTGCTCGATCACCCGCGGCACGTCGGGGTTGTCCGTCTCGATGATGAAGGCCGCAGCCGCATCCTCATCGGCGACAAGGCCGGCTGCCAGCGCGACCGCGGCGATTTCCGCGGCAAGACATAGCGGTCCACTTCGGGAAGACTGCAACTGCTTTCGGCGACGATGCGGCCGTTCCGTGTCATGCGCGCGGCACAGGCGCAGCGCCTGCCGCTGCAGACTTCCTCGACGCTGGTGACGACCTTGTTCGTCACCGCGAGACGCGCATTCGCGGCGTTCCGAAGCCGCGATCGGGCGTGCTGCGCCAGCAGCTGCCGCTCGACGGTGCCGCGCTCGACCTGCCGCCGAGGCGGAACGGATCCGGCATGATGCTCCTCCCTGCCGCGGCCGCCGGCCCGGGAAATATAAGGCCGATGAGCGGCGGCGCGCCTTCACCCGGACACCAAGAGGCGCACGGGCGGAGCGGAGCCGCCTTGATCCTGGTCAATGATCGATGACGGCAGCTGAGAGCCGCGATCGGCTGGCGAAACGATGCCGGCTCTCCCCGGGGCGGCCTCGCCTCCCTCGTCGGCTAGGCCGCCCCCGGTTGCCGAGCTCGGGGCCGCCGAACCGACGCTGCCGCCGTGGGCCGGCCTGATGCCTCCTTGAGCTGGATCAACGCGCGGCCCCCTGCCCTCTGGTCGGCTTGTTCGTCATCGAACCTGGCTGCCCCGTCGCGAGGCAGCCCTGGCGCGGCGGCAAGCATGCGAGCCGCCGGCCTGCGCGCGGTGCTAGCCAAAGACGCGCGACAGGCGGTCGGCGAGGCGTATCGGCTCCGGCAGGCGAAAGCGGGGCGCGCAGCGGAGTGCGTAATGGATGGCGGTTTGCAAGCCGATGCGATGGCCAACGGAGACGAACACGCATCGCGTCCGCGAGCGCGTGCGGACGACCGCGCCGATGGTTTCGCCATGCTCGATAAGCGGCATCCAATCGCCGCGTGCGGATCCGGGCTCTTCGTACTGACCGGTGAGCCTGGACTTGGCCAGGCCGATCGTCGGCAGGCTGGTCAAGAGGCCGATATGACAGGCGAGACCAAAGCGCCGGGGGTGCGCCAAGCCGTGGCCGTCGACGAACAACAGCCCCGGCGCGGTGCGCAAGCATTCCAACGCCGCGACCGCGGCCGGCGCCTCGCGGAACGACAAGAATCCGGGCCGGTAGGGAAATTCCGCTCGCCGGCAGGAGAGGGCGCTTTCCCTCAATTCCAGATCCTCAAGGCCGAGCGCGACAGCGGCCGCCCAGATACGATCGCTCGACGGCTCGGTCCAGGCGTCGACGCCTGCCACGAGGCGGATCGGGCCGAATCGATCCTCTGCAATGATTGCGGCGCGCAGCCGCTCCTGCAGATCGCGGGCCTCCGCGAGGGTTCGCGGCCAAGGCGCCTCCTGTCCCATGCCAAATCGTACCATGCGAGGGGCTCGCGAACATGCGTGTGACGATCGTTCCAATCGGCCGGCCCGACGCCGCTTCGCTCCGTATGCTGGCCGAAGACCTTGCCGAGGCCGGCTTCAATGCGGCGACAGCCGACCGCGAAGAGGCGCCGGCGCGGGCCTATGATCCGGCTCGGCGGCAATATCGCGCAGATGCCGTCCTCGACGCGCTTCGCCGGCATGGGGGAGCGTGCGTGCTCGGCGTGACCGATTTCGATCTCTACCTCGATGGCCTCAATTTTGTCTTCGGATTGGCCGCGGGGCATGGGCGTGTGGCGCTGATCTCGCTTGCGCGCCTGGGTGCCAATGCCGACCCCGGCACGGCGCGTGCCCGGGCGCTGAAGGAGGCCGTGCATGAGCTCGGCCACACGATCGGGCTCGATCATTGCGACGACGCGCGCTGCGTGATGTATTTCAGCAATTGCCTCGTCGACACCGACCACAAGACCGGGCGATTCTGCGCGAGCTGTCTAGCTCGGGCGCGGCACTTGGCTCTTCAGCCGGGAGCGAAGACCCCGTGAAGCCCCTCGCCTCGGCCGGCGACGCCGGCCCTCACGCCGCGTCATCGAGCTTCCGGCCGGTTTGCGGCCGTACGGAAGAGCCCACAGGCAAGCGTCGGGGCCGCTTGGCTGTGCCTTCCGGGCATTTCCCACGTAGCCACGCACATCGCTCTCGTACCAAAACCGCGCTCGGACTTACAAGGCGCTCCAAAGTCAGAACACGTCGATCGTCGGGAAGCGCGGCTCGGCGGTCACGCGGTCCGAGCAATACGCGGCCAGGCGATGTCGCCGGTCCACAGCGAATATCGGCCACGCCCGAGCCGCGCATCACGGCACTGGGCGATCGCCGTAATGGCGAAGGCCCGGGCGCGCTCGGGCCAGAGCGCGTCGTTGGTTCGGCGAAGAGCTTGAGAAACGCATATACGGCCGGTGTAAGGTCCGTATCGGGCTGATTCAGATCAATGCGTGTTGCGGCGCGATCGATGTACCCGGTACGTCTTGGGCCATGCCCAAAGGGAGGCCGGCGATGAAACGCATTCTGGCAGCGCTGGACGGATCGGAAGGATCCATGCGGGCGGTCGAGCTCGCGGCAGAACTGGCCGCGAAATTCCAGGCGGAACTCATATTGATCGACGTGATCGAGCATGGCTCGCCGCCGGATTGGGCTCTCGCGGAGTACGTGCGGCTCGATCAAGTTCGGGGTGACATGGGGCAATTCGCGGAATCTTTCGCGCGCGACATGCTCGAGAATGCGCGGAAACAGGCTGAAGCTCGCGGAGCTGGGTCAGTCCGGTCCGAAATCCGTTTCGGAGACCCAGCCCAGGAGATCCTGAAATTTCAAGAGGAGACCGGTGCCGACGCGGTCGTCCTCGGCAGCCGGGGGCGCGGCAGGCTTGCCGGGCTCCTCCTCGGCAGCGTCTCGCAGAAAATTGCTAACCTGGCGCCGTGCATGGTGGCGATTGCGCGATAAGCCCATCGCGGCAGTCGCCGTATCGGGAAGGCTCATCTCTAATGCGGCGGGCGGTCGACCGCGTTGGCGTGAGGGTATTGGAAAAAACCGTTCATCGCACAGGGACTGGTGGCTGCCGTTGTCCCTCCATGCAGTCATAGGTTGACATGCATTGGCTGCCGATCACATCGTCATTCCTGTGGTCGCCACCGTCAGCGGAGAACGCGATGCGGTTCGAGACGACGAACATCGACAGCCTGCTTGGTCGCGCACGGCGAGCGCAATATCGGTATGAAGCTCGGGCAGCTCAGTTGAACGGGTTGCTTGAGTTGGCACTCGATGCTGAAGCCTCCGGCAGGCGCGTACCAAGCCCCGTTATTCGCCGGTTGCAGGCGATTGTGGAGGCCGGCGAGAAGCTCTTTGGCAGATCGGGCCTGCCTTCGGGGCGGCAAAGCTTGATCTTAAAGCGCAAGCGGCCCAAGAAGGTGCTCGTGAAGCGACGGAAACGGACCAGACCGCTGCGGTAGCTCGCCGGGCTAGACCACCGCTCGAGCGGCACCAGCCGGCTGATCGGACGCCCCGCAGCCGCACACTTGCCGCGTCATGCGCCTTATCGCCGTGCGCGATCTACGAGGTATTGCGTGGGCGCCGGCGAGTCGGCGGTAAGGAAAGCAGCAGAGCGTCCCTTCGGTTCCCCGAGGGGTACTGTGCATCTTTACTTGCCGGCGTCTGCTTTTGTTAAGAAGCTATGGGGCAGGCGGCGAGGGCAAATGGCATTCTCATCGCCGTCACAGCTGATGGAGATGCCCCATGACAACCCGTGCAAACGATATGGGTCGATGCCTCGCCACCTTTGACCAGGATAGCACGCTGACGGCAGTGGTCGAGATGGGATGGTCGAGGGGCTCATTGCCGGTTTGATCCCTGGCATCGAGCGCCAGCCGAAGAAGAAAATCGAGTCCAACGGCGAAGACCTGCTCCGGCTGCTTGGACGCTGGCGCGCCGAAGCCGTGAAGGCGGGGCGTCCAATCACTCGCATCGCCG
>JASHRZ010000097.1 GCA_030037055.1 Alphaproteobacteria bacterium | reverse complement strand
ATGCGGCTGACGAAAACCGGGTCCTCGCCCGCCGATTCCTGGGGGCTGACATAGCCCTCATCGGCGCGATAGTCGACAACGCTGACCCCCGGCGCCGCCTTGAGGGCGGCGCGCGCCTCGGCCTCGCTGATCGGCCGCTCGAACTCGACATTGACCGCCTCGGCATGGCCGATGAACACCGGCACGCGCACGCAGGTGGCGGTGACGGCGATGTGGGGATCGAGGATCTTGCGCGTCTCTACCGCCATCTTCCATTCCTCCTTGGTCGAGCCGTCCTCCATGAAGACGTCGATATGGGGAATGACGTTGAAGGCGATCTGCTTGGTGAAATGCTCCTTCTTGATGGGGTCGTTGACATAGACCGCGCGCGTCTGGGCGAACAGCTCGTCCATTGCCTCGCGCCCGGCGCCGGAGACCGACTGATATGTCGCCACCACCACGCGCTTGATGCGCGCGATGTCGTGCAGCGGCTTCAGCGCCACCACCATCTGGATGGTCGAGCAATTGGGATTGGCAATGATGCCGCGCTTCTTGTACCGCGCAATCGCCTCCGGGTTGACCTCGCTCACCACCAGCGGCACGTCGGGGTCCATCCGGAACTGCGAAGTGTTGTCGATCACCACGGTGCCGGCCTTGGCGGCGCGTGGCGCATGCACGGCGGAAACCTTGGCGCCCGGCGAGAAGAGGCCGATATCGACCCCCGTGAAGTCGAAGCGGTCGAGATCCTGCACCTTCAGCACCTTGTCCTCGCCGAAGGAGACCTCGCCGCCGGCAGAGCGCTCGGAGGCGACCGCATAGACCTCGGAGACCGGGAAATCGCGCTCGGCGAGGATGTTCAACATCTCATGGCCGACCACGCCGGTGGCGCCTACCACCGCTACCTTGAACCCCATGAAAACCACTCCCGGGAACGGGGACCTGCCCCTTGCAAGGCGTTGACTTACGCCCTCGCCGGGCGATTGACAAGGGGAGGGGTTGCGCCAAAGTGGTGAATGCCGCGCTTTCCCCAGGGGAGGGTCGATGGCCGCAGCCTTCGCAAGCTTTGCCGAGCTGTGGCCTTATTACCTGCACGAGCACCGCCGGCCGCTCACGCCTCTTCTATTATGTCGGCACCACGCTGGGGCGTGGTGCTACTGCTGGGCTTTTTTGTCGCCACCGGCGACTGGCGCCTCTTGGCGGGCGCGCCGGTCGCGGGCTACGCTTTCGCCTGGTTCGCCCACGCCTATGTCGAGCGCAACCGTCCCGCCACCTTCGCCCACGCGCTCGGGTCGTTCCGCGGCGATTTCTACATGCTCTATTGCTGGCCGACCGGCCTCGCTTAGAGCAGGCCCCGAATACGCGCATACGGCCGTCCGCGCCTTTCGCCCGCCTGGGAGGGCCGCGCGGGTCTAAAAGCCGGCCGTCTGCGTTAACGAATTGTTAAGTCGCCGTTAATACTGCCTTGGTACTAGACGGTGCCAGATGGGGGCGCAGGTGCAATTTTCCATGCCTCGCGCGCTGTTCACAACGCCGGTGCACGCGCCGGCGGTATTGAAGACAGGGGAGCCGTCTTCTCCCTCATGACGCTCGCGACCGACCAGACGGGGCTCGATGCTGACGACCCGCTGCCCACCGGCAGCGGCGACATCAACTCGGCACTGCAACGGGCGACTCAGTACATCCTCGCCGTCATCCTCGGCGGCATCCGACATGTCGAAAGCAACATGGTGCCGGTATGCCTCTGTGCCGCCATCATGTTCCCGGCCTATTGGTTCGTCTGGAAGTTCCTGTTTCCCCAGCCTTACGAGAATATCTGGCTCCGCCTCTCCGGTTCGCTGATGTGCCTTGCGGTAGCGGCCAAGGATCGGTGGCCCAGCGGCTTGCGGCGCTATTTGCCGGTCGCGTGGCTGGGAACGGTGCTCTATTGCGGGCCGTTCTTCTTCACCTTCATGCTGCTGCAGAACGACACCTCCACCATCTGGCTCATGTCGACGATGGCCGGCTTGTTCCTGGTCGTGCTGCTGTTGGACTGGATCAGCCTGTTCCTGCTGTTCATCGCCGGGTCCGTCCTTGCCTGGCAGCTGCATGTCATGGTCTCCCCCGCCGTCACCGCGGTGAATCTCTACTTCGAGTACGTGCCGATCTTCCTGTTCGCGCTCACCGCCGGCTCCATCTTCAACTACAAGGCGGCGGGCCTGCGCCAGGCCAAGGACCGTGCCCGGCTCGAGCTCGGCCTTCTTCTGGCAAAGGAGATGCAGTCGCCGCTGGTCAGCATAAGGACCAATGCCGCAAGCCTGAGCCGATTCCTGCCGACGCTCGTGCGCGCCTACCCGAAGGGCGAACGCCAGCCGGGTGCGCCCGAACTGATGCCGCGAGAGCTCGGCGCCCTGGAACGCGTGCCCGCACGCATCGAGGAAGCCGTAGAGGAGATCGGCGGCGTCATCGGCATGCTTATCCCCGAGGGCGGCGAGGCCGGCGCCCGAAAGCAGCGGGCATCATCGATGCTGCGCTGTCTCGACGACGCCATCGCGCGGCTGCCCTTTGCCGGCGAGCTCGACCGGGCCCGCATCCTGGTCGATCGTCGCCACGACTTCCTGTTCCAGGCCTCGCCCGTCCTGATGGCGCATGTGCTGGCCCGCGTGCTCGAAGCGGCGTTGAACGAGATCTACAGCGAATCCGGCGCGGAGCTGGCGGTGAACCTCGGCGAGGCCGGCTGCTGGAACTATCTGCGCCTCACCGACTCCGCGGCGGCGCTGCGCGGCACCGCGGGCCAACTTCTGCGCCGTCTCTCCTGGAAGGATCGGGAATTTTCCAACCGGCCGGACTTGGCGCTGGCCAATTTGGCGCTGGAGCGTATGGGCGGCACGGTGACGCGGACGCTCGCCTTCGGGCGCACCGACGAAACGATCCTGTGGTTCGCCCAGCCCGGCGCCGCCATCAGCGATGTCGCAGGCTCAAGCTAGCCCCGCTTCTTGCCGCGCCGCGGCGCAGGCATCGATCACCTGATTGAGATCGCTCTCCGGCACCGTCGCATTCGCCGTCAGCCGGACCAGCGACCGGTTCTTTGGGGTCGAGGGCGCGCAGAACACCGCGCCGAAGACATTGCGCGCCTCGAGCGCGTCGCGCATCCGCACGGTGACCTCTTCCGCGCCGCCGATCAACGCGATGATCGGGGCATCGTTGTTCGCGATCGGCCATCCCGCGGCCAGCAGGCCCTGGCGCAGATGATCCGATTTCCGGCGCAGCGCCTGCCGGCGCCAGTCGTCCTCGCGGATGATCTCGAGCGCCGCCGAGAACGCAGCGATCTCGTGCAGCAGCACCGCCGAGCTGAAGACCGACGGGCGCGCCACGAAGCGAAAATATTCCAGCAACTGGCTTGGCCCGGCAACGATGCCGCCGCGGCCGACGAAGGCTTTCGACAGGCTCACCGTGCGGAAAGAGACGCGGTCCGCGAGCCCCAGCTCGGCCGCGAGCCCGGCGCCGCAGGGCCCACGCACTCCGACCGCGTGCGACTCGTCCAGTAATATCAGGCAGCCTTGCCGCTCCGCGATGTCGATGAAATCGCAGAGGGGGCAGACATCCCCCGTGGTGCTGTAGACCGCATCGGCCGCGATCAGGCCGGGGCCATAGCGCCTGGTAAGCGCGCTCAGGCTTGCCGGATCATTGTGCCGGAAGGGGCGCGCCGTCGCCCCGGCGCTGTGGATTCCCTGCCAGAGCGAGGCGTGCGCGCCGAGATCGATGTAAACCGGGGTATCTTCATCGGCAAGAACCTGGATGAGCCCATCATTGGCCGACCATCCGGACTGGCACAGCACCGCCGCCTCGCTGCCGAGATAGGCCGCCATGGCGGCCTCATAGCGCTGCTGCACGTCAAGATGCTGGACGTACACGGTCGACATCAGCACGTCGGAATGGGTGTTATGCAAGCAATCGGCGATCGCCTGCACGATTTTCGGGTGTCTTGCTAGCGACAGGTAGTCGTTGCCGGCGAGCAGAATGGCGCCGGCACCGGGCTTGCTGCCGACGACGATGAGATTGGCCGCAGCGTATCCCGATTTCCACTCCAGGTACCGCTGATTCACGGAATGAAGCGTTGAGGGCGGAGACGATCTCCAATCCCTGAAGGCGAAAGTGCGCTCCCCCGTCGACATTCGGCACCGTTCCCATCGAAGCTGGTCGGCCATTGACCGTAATCCGTTGCGCTTTCGAACCCAGCCCTCTTTTTCAGGGAGCGCACGGGTTTTGGCCATGCCCGATAGCATTTTTAGCCGGCATGCAATTTACACAATCTTAACGGTAGTGGCGCGAGACTCGCAAGATGACGAAAGGGGCTAGGCCCATGCCGCCGACCAATCGCGCGAACAGCAGCCCGGCCGCCTTCGATGAGGCGCCGCGGGCGATCCTGCAAATCGCCCTTGAAGAGCTGGGGGAGTCGGCGGAGCAGGTTTCGCTGGCAATCGACATGCCGAGCACCTACCTGCGTGCCTATCTCGAGGCTGGCGTACCCCGGACTCTGCCGGGCTGGATTCGCCGCCGTCTCGCCGCCTATCTCGGCGTCCCCGACCACGCTCTGGCCTGAGACAGCGCCTGGGTCAAGGTATCTCGCGGAAGCCGCCCGCGATCGATCCTCGCCAATCCCCCTAATCATGCCGGGCCGGTCCCGAGCTTGACGGCTCCTACGGGTATGCGCAGTCGGCCCCTGCAACCCGTGTTGCCCACGTTTGACAGTCGAGGGACCTGCAGCCGGCGCAAGCCCGCTCAGGCGGCGACCACCCGGCGCGCGGGAAAGGAGATCTTGGCTAAGGTGCCGAGGCCGATCCCGCTGCTGAGCTGGAACTTGCCGTCATGCATCTCGACCAGGGACTTGACGATGGGCAGACCGAGCCCCGTGCCCGGGCGGCTGCGCGTGTGCACGTCGCCGAGCTGGCCAAAGGGCTGCATCGCCTTCGGGATATCGGCGGGCGACATGCCGATGCCGGTGTCCTTGACGGTGAGCACGACGCCGCCCGTCGCATCGCGGCAGACGCCGACCTGGACATTGCCGCCGATCGGGGTGAACTTCACCGCATTCGACAGCAGGTTCAGCAGCACCTGTCGGATCGCCCGCTCGTCACCGCGAATGACCGGCGCGGGGCTCGGCACCGAGGCCGCGACCGTAACGCCCGACTCCTCGGCCCGGTCGCTTATCAGCATCATCGAGGTCTTGACCACCTCGCCGAGCTTGACCTCCTCCTCCTTGAGCTCGAAACGGCCCGCCTCGATCTTCGACAGATCGAGAATGTCGTTGATGATCTCGAGCAAGTGCAACCCGCTTCGGTGGATGAGCGTCGCGTACTCCACGTAGCGGGCCGAGGTCGAAGCCCCGAAATGTTGCGCCTTGATGATCTCGGAAAAGCCGATGACGGCATTGAGCGGCGTGCGCAGCTCATGGCTCATATTGGCGATGAAATCGGATTTCGCCTTGCTCGCCGCCTGCGCTGCAGTGCTCGCCGAGGCAAGCTCGAATCGCAGCCTGAGGCTCTCGAACAGCAGCCGGTTGATGTGATAGGTGCCGATCGCCATGACCGAGGCGTAAAGCAGCAAGGCGCAGAGAATGAGCGGAGTCAGCAGCCCGTGCCAAAGCAGCGCCACCAGCAGCATCAGCAGCGATACGCTGAGCGAGCCCAGCACCGCCAGCATGAAGCTCGCCAGCGTCGCCATTTCGATCGCCATGACCGCGGCGATCGCCACGATCAGCAGCACCTGCGGGCCCGTGTCGTCGGCGGGCCAGATCAGCAGTGGCGCCGCGCTCCATAGCAGGTTGCTGCCCGCCGCGATGGCGGTGAGGAACGCCGCCGATCGCGTCGCCTGGAATACCGTCCTGCGGTGATCGCGATAGCGATGCCAATGGACGGCGCGCACCGCCGCCAAGGTCCATACCGCCAGCAGCCAGGCGGCGATCATCTCTTGACTGCAATGGCGGATGAGGGCGAGCGCCACCAGCGCGGCGGCCACCGGATGCACGAGAAAGCTGAGAACGCTGCCGCGGGTGAGATAGTTGACCTGCTCGCGGCGGATCTGCGCCGCGAGATCGGCCGCGCCCACGCGGGCATGATCGTCGGCATGCCGCTGCAACCCGCCGGGCGCTTGCTCTCGGGGAAGCGGCATCGGTGCAAAGTCCCCAGCGCGGTCGGTGCCGTCCATGTCGCGATCAAAGGCGGTTGCCCGGTGCGCGTCCGGCGCTCGGCGTCGCCACTGGCCCTTAGGCTGGCCAGTAATCCTTAACGAGTGCTTAACGGATCGCTACGGATGGTAGCCAATTCCGTCTCGGACACACTTCCCGCTTGCGCGGCCTAGGATGAGGCGGCCGTGGTCGGCCTTGCCGCCGCAACGCGCGTCAGTCCGGTCTCCGCCCGCTCGAGGTCCTCGAAGCGGCGGCGGGCGGGCTCGATTCCCCAGAGGGCGACGAGCGATCTGGACAACCAGCAGCGCGATCATGAAGCCGAGCACGCCGGCAACTCCACACGCCTTGAACAGGACCACGACAATCAGCGGCGTGAGGATAGTGGCGCCGTGGCCAAACATGTTGCAGATGCCGTTGGCGCACAGCCGGACCTCGGGAACAGCTCCGCGGTATAGACGCGCCGGAACCGGCGGCGGCAACGCGAAGCCGCCAGCCGCCTCGCGCTCGATCCGCTGCATCAGCGCCTCGGCCTCGCCCGCGCGTGCCTTCGCCTCGAGCCAGCGCGGCGATTCCGGCAAATTCTTGTGCAGGTACAGACCCCGAGCGCGCCCAGTCCGGTGATGACGAACATCGGCCGCCAGCCGTAGCCGGGCACGATCAGCGAGGCAAGGCGGTGACCGGCAGCCCCGAGACGACGAAGGCCGTCAGCGCCATTCATGTGCCGCGCACCTGCGGGGGCAGGAACTCGGTCATGGTGCCGTAGCCGACGACTATTTCGGCGCCGAGCCCCACGCCCATGACGAAGCGCAGCGCGTTCAGTGTCTCGATATTGGGCGCGAGCGCGGCGACGAGCGAGGCAAGGCAATCGTCAGGTTGAAGTGATAGGTGAAGCGCCGGCCGTAGCGGCCGCCAAGGAATCGCGCGAGCAGCGAGCCCAGCGTCATGCCCAGGAAGGCGAGCGAGATGAACCAGCCGTTCTGCGCCACGGTGCAGAAGCCGCTCTGCACCACCGCGCTCAGCACCGGCGCCGCGACGTAGAGATCGTAGCGTCGAAGAACATGCCGGCGGCGATCAGGAACAAGACGCGGTAATGGAACCGGC
>JASHRZ010000006.1 GCA_030037055.1 Alphaproteobacteria bacterium | reverse complement strand
CCCGCCCGCCCGCGGCAGGGGCGGGCGGGGTCGGCTTCTTCCGTTCAAAGGGGTGCATGATGAGCTTGGCGACTGCGGAATCGATCGAAGAGATCAAGGCAAGGA
Source organism: Alphaproteobacteria bacterium (assembly GCA_030037055.1). Taxonomy (GTDB): domain Bacteria; phylum Pseudomonadota; class Alphaproteobacteria; order ATCC43930; family CGMCC-115725; genus DAHUYF01. The sequence goes on along the minus strand of JASHRZ010000006.1, from coordinate 4,226 downwards.
ACAAGGAGCTCATCCAGGAAGTCCTCGACGTCTATCCGGACAAGGCCGCCAAGAGGCGGGCAAAGCATCTCGGCACCTTCGAGGACGGCAAGCCTGATTGCGGCGTCAAGTCCAACATCAAATCGATCCCCGGCGTGATGACCATCCGGGGCTGCGCCTATGCCGGCTCCAAGGGCGTGGTGTGGGGTCCGATCAAGGACATGGTCCATATCAGCCATGGCCCGGTCGGGTGCGGCCAATATTCCTGGGCGGCGCGCCGCAACTACTACATCGGCACGACCGGCATCGACACCTTTGTCACCATGCAGTTCACCTCCGACTTCCAGGAGAAGGACATCGTCTTCGGCGGCGACAAGAAGCTCGCCAAGATCATGGACGAAATCCAGCAGCTGTTTCCCCTAAACAAGGGGATCACCGTCCAGTCGGAATGCCCGATCGGCCTCATCGGCGACGACATCGAGGCGGTCTCCAAGGCCAAATCAAAGGAATATGGCGGCAAGACCATCGTGCCGGTGCGCTGTGAGGGTTTCCGCGGCGTCTCTCAATCGCTCGGCCACCATATCGCCAATGATTCCATCCGCGACTGGGTATTCGACAAGCAGGCCGACAAGCCGGCGCGCTTCGAGCCCGCGCCCTATGACGTCGCCATCATCGGCGATTACAACATCGGCGGCGATGCCTGGTCCTCGCGCATCCTGCTGGAAGAGATGGGTCTGCGCGTCATCGCCCAATGGTCGGGGGATGGCAGCATTGCCGAGCTCGAGGCCACGCCCAAGGCCAAGCTCAACGTGCTGCACTGCTATCGCTCCATGAACTACATCTCGCGGCACATGGAGGAGAAGTTTGGCATTCCCTGGGTCGAATATAATTTCTTCGGCCCGAGCAAGATCGCGGAGTCGCTGCGCAAGATCGCCGGCCATTTCGACGACAGGATCAAGGAAGGCGCCGAGCGCGTCATTGCCAAGTACCAGCCGCTGATGGATGCGGTGATCGCCAAATACCGCCCGCGCCTCGAAGGCAAGAAGGTCATGCTCTTCGTCGGCGGGCTGCGGCCGCGCCATGTCATCGGCGCCTATGAGGATCTCGGCATGGAAGTCGTCGGCACCGGCTACGAGTTCGGGCACAATGACGACTATCAGCGCACCACCCACTATGTGAAGGACGGGACGCTCATCTACGACGACGTGACCGGCTTCGAGTTCGAGAAATTCGTCGAAAAGGTCCAGCCGGACCTGGTGGGCTCCGGCATCAAAGAGAAATACGTCTTCCAGAAGATGGGCGTGCCGTTCCGGCAGATGCATTCCTGGGACTATTCCGGTCCCTATCACGGCTATGACGGCTTCGCCATCTTCGCGCGCGACATGGACATGGCCATCAACGCGCCGGTCTGGAAGCTGGCCAAGGCCCCCTGGAAATAGCGCTGTCAACACGCGACCGCCGCCTGGCGCGGCGGTCGCCGCCGAGCTCTTGCGAAGGACCCGTCATCATGCCTCAGAATGCCGATAACGTGCTCGACCATTTCGACCTGTTCCGCGGGCCGGAATACAAGGAGATGCTCGAGAACAAGCAGAAGAATTTCGAGAACCGGGTGCCTGCAGCCGAGGTCGAGCGCGTTCGCGAGTGGACCAAGACGCCCGAATACCGCGAGAAGAACTTCGCGCGCGAGGCGCTGACGGTGAATCCCGCCAAGGCCTGCCAGCCGCTCGGGGCCGTCTTCGCCGCGGTCGGATTCGAATCGACCCTGCCTTTTGTCCATGGCTCGCAAGGCTGCGTCGCCTATTACCGCAGCCATTTCTCGCGCCACTTCAAGGAGCCGAGCTCCTGCGTCTCCTCGTCGATGACCGAGGATGCCGCGGTCTTCGGCGGCCTCAACAATATGGTCGACGGCTTGGCCAACGCCTACGCCCTCTACAAGCCGAAGATGATCTCCGTCTCCACCACCTGCATGGCCGAGGTCATCGGCGATGATCTCAACGCCTTCATCAAAGGAGCCAAGGAGAAGGGCTCGGTCCCGCAGGAGTTCGACGTTCCCTTTGCCCACACGCCCGCCTTCGTCGGCAGCCACGTCACCGGGTATGACAACGTCCTCAAAGGCATTCTCGAGCATTTCTGGGATGGCAAAGCCGGCACGGTGCCGAAGCTCGAGCGCGCGCCCAACGGCAAGATCAATTTCATTGGCGGCTTCGACGGTTATACCGTCGGCAATCTGCGCGAGGTGAAGCGCATCTTCGACCTCATGGGCGTCGAGTATACGATCCTCGCCGACAACAGCGACGTCTGGGATACGCCGAGCGACGGCGAGTTCCGCATGTTTGACGGCGGTACGAGCTTGGCGGAAACCGCCGCCGCGGTTCACGCCAAGGCGACGATCTCGATGCAGGAATTCTGCACCGAGAAGACCCTGCCCTATGTCGCTCAGCGCGGCCAGGAGGTGGTGGCGTTCAATCACCCGATCGGCGTCGCGGCGACGGACAAATTCGTTCAGGAGGTATCGCGCCTCACCGGCAAACCGATCCCCGAGGCGCTTGCGCGGGAGCGCGGCCGCCTGGTCGACGCCATCGCCGATTCGAGCGCCCATATTCACGGCAAGAAATTCGCCCTCTATGGCGATCCCGATCTGACGCTTGGCCTTGCCGGGTTCCTGCTCGAGCTTGGCGCCGAGCCAGTGCACATCCTCGCCACCAATGGCGGCAAGGCGTGGGAGGCGAAGGTCCAGAAGCTGCTGGCGAGCTCACCTTTCGGCAAGAATTGCCATGCCTATCCGGGCAAGGATCTCTGGCACATGCGCTCGCTGCTCTTCACCGAGCCGGTCGATTTCCTCATCGGCAATACTTATGGCAAGTATCTCGAGCGCGACACCGGCACGCCGCTGATCCGCATCGGCTTCCCGATCTTCGACCGGCACCACCATCATCGCTACGCGCTCTGGGGTTATCAGGGCGGGCTCAACGTCCTCGTGTGGCTCCTCGACAAGATCTTCGACGAAATCGACCGCAACACCATCGTGCCGGCCAAGACGGACTTCAGCTACGACATCATCCGATGAGCGCTGCTAGGTTCGCCGCGCGCTGGAGGGAAAAGACATGAGCACGCTGTCCGCCAAGATACAGGACGTCTTCAACGAGCCCGGCTGCGCCAAGAACCAGGGAAAGAGCGACAAAGAGCGCAAGAAAGGCTGCACCAAGCAGCTTCAGCCGGGGGCTGCCGCCGGCGGCTGCGCCTTCGACGGTGCCAAGATCGCGCTGCAGCCGATCACCGATGTGGCCCACCTCGTGCACGGCCCGATCGCCTGCGAGGGCAATTCCTGGGACAATCGCGGCGCGAAATCCTCGGGACCGCTTCTCTATCGCACCGGCTTCACCACCGACATCAACGAAACCGACATCATCTTCGGCGCCGAGAAGCGCCTCTATAAATCGATCCGGGAGATCATCGAGAAATACGATCCGCCGGCGGTCTTCGTCTATCAGACCTGTGTACCGGCGATGATCGGCGATGATATCAACGCCGTGTGCAAGGCGGCATCGGCCAAATTCGGCAAGCCGGTGATCCCGATCAACTCGCCTGGCTTCGTGGGTCCGAAGAATCTCGGCAACAAGCTGGCGAGCGAGGCGATCCTCGACCATGTCATCGGCACGGAAGAGCCGGCCTACACGACGCCTTATGACATCAACATCATCGGCGAATACAACCTCGCCGGCGAGCTGTGGCAGGTGAAACCCCTCCTCGACGAGCTCGGCATCCGCATCCTCGCCTGCATCTCCGGCGATGCGCGCTATCACGAAGTGGCGTCGTCCCACCGTGCGCGGGCGGCGATGATGGTCTGCTCCAAGGCGATGATCAACATTGCCCGCAAGATGGAAGAGCGTTACGACATTCCTTTCTTCGAAGGCTCGTTCTATGGCGTCGGCGATATGAGCGACGCGCTGCGCCAGATTGCGCGCCTTCTCGTCGAGCGCGGCGCCCCGGCCGATCTCCAGGAGCGGACGGAGGCGGTGATCGCGCGCGAGGAAGCGCGGGCCTGGGAGCGGCTCGCGCCCTACAAGCCGCGCCTTGCCGGCAAGCGGGTCCTTCTCATCACCGGTGGCGTCAAGTCCTGGTCGGTGGTGGCAGCCTTGCAGGAGGTCGGTCTCGACATCGTCGGCACCAGCATCAAGAAGTCGACCAAAGAGGATAAGAAGCGCATCAAGGAAATCATGGGCGACGATGCGCACATGATCGACGAC
>JASHRZ010000096.1 GCA_030037055.1 Alphaproteobacteria bacterium | reverse complement strand
CGGGGCGGCGACAATTACGCGCCGGACCGGACGCGGCCTGGGCTGCACCTCCGCACGCTCCGGCGCCAGCAGATCGGCAAGGCCGCGCCGCAGGCGGTAGAGCATGCCGGGCTGCGCCATGGGCCTCAGCGGCCGGCGAGGCACCGGTCGACGCGGCTCGCGAGATCGTCCGGGTCGAAGGGCTTGGCGATGACGTCGCGGGCGCCGAGATGGCGCGCGATCTTGAGGAAATCGGTATTGCCGATGCGGCCGCCGCCGGAAATGGCGATGACCTTCGCCTCGGGCGCGAGGCCGCGGATCTCGGTGATGGTCTGGATGCCTTCCTGCTCCGGCATGATGATGTCGGTGATGACGAGGTCGGGCTGCTCGGCGCGGAAGGTCGCCACGCCGCGCTTGCCGTCCTCGGCGCTGAGCACGCGGTGGCCGCGATCCTCCAGGATCTGGGCGATCGTCTCGCGCACGATCACATCGTCGTCGATCACCAGGATTTTCGCCATCGGCCGTCTCCTTTTGGCGGCGGCCGGTGCCGGCGCGGCGCTACGGCAGCGCCTTCTGCCCCCGCAGAAAGACGAGACAGAGATTAACCGGGAGCGGTTGAAAAACGATTAGCGCGGCGCCCGCAGCAATTGCGGGAGGCGAGACGGCGGGCCACGCCTAGGGAAAACTACCTAGCCCGGATTTCTCCCACAGGTACGCGCTGCGACGGCGATCTTTGGCGCCAGGGTAGGAGCCGCGGCGCGCGGCGATGCGCGCATCGTAAGCGTCGCGGCGACGCCCCCTGGCGCCAAAGAGCGCCGTCCCTCCGGGTTGCACAGTGTTGGCGCGCTGCCGCGTCGCTGCGGGCTTGACGATGCGCTGCATCGCCGGCGCCCTGGCTCCTAACATCGCGCCAACACTGTGCAACGCAGCACGTGCCTGTGGGAGAAATCCGGGCTAGGCTCCTCGGCTCTCTCCGCTTCGCAGCCGAGGCCGTCATGCGCAGTCCCTGCCGTTCTCTCCTTCTGCTCGCGAGCCTGTTGCTGCTTCGCCTCGCCGCGCCCGCGCTCGCCCAGGAGGCGCCGCGCCACGCGCCGGCGGAGAAGCCCGCCGCCGCCGCGCCGTCGTTGCCGCTGCTGCCGGCCGATTCCGTCACCCATCACCAGATCGAGATCGGCGGCAAGGAGCTGGCCTACACCGCCACCGCCGGGACGCTGCCGCTGCGCGACGACAAGGGCGAGAAAGAGGCCGACATCTTCTACCTTGCCTTCACGCTCGACGGCGTCAGCAACCGGACGCAGCGCCCGGTCACCTACGCCTTCAACGGCGGGCCGGGCGCCGCTTCGGCCTATCTCGACATCGGCGCGCTCGGTCCCCGCGCGCTCGATTTCGGTGCCGCCGGCGCGCCCCAGCCGGCCGTCGACCGCGTCAGCGACAATCCCGACAGCTGGCTCCCCTTCACCGACCTCGTCTTCATCGATCCCGTCGGCACCGGCTACAGCCGCGCGGTGAGCGAGGACGCCGCCAAGAAGCTGACGAGCGTCGGCCCCGACCTCGATGCCATGGCGCAGATCGTCCGGCTGCAACTCGCGCGCTCCGACCGGCTGGCCTCGCCGGTCTACCTCGTCGGCGAGAGCTATGGCGGCTTCCGCGCGGCGCGCCTCGCCCAGCTACTGGCGCAGCGCGAGGGCGTCGCACCCGCCGGGGTGACGCTGATCTCGCCGGTGATCGAGTTCCGGCTGATGAACGGCGACCGCTTCGACCTGCTGCCCTGGGCGCTGCGGCTGCCCTCTTATGCCGCGGTGGCGCTCGAGGACAAGCACGCGCTGTCGCCCGATGCGCTGGGCGAGGCCGAGCGCTTCGCCCTCGGCGACTATCTCATCACCCTCGCCGCGGGCGAGACGGGTCGGCAGGCGAGCTTCTATCACCGCCTCGCCCAGCTTACCGGGCTCGATGAGGCGGCGGTGGCGCGCTGGAACGGCCGCGTTCCACCCGCCGCCTATGTCAAGGCGATGCGGCGCGCCGAGGGTCAGATCGTCAGCCGCTATGACGGCACCGTCGCCGCGCCCGACCCTGACCCGGCCGCTGCCTATGTCGAGGACGATCCGATCCTCGAAGGGACGATCGCGCCTTTCACCCGCGCCTTCACCGCTTATGCCCGCGACGAGCTCGGCTTCGCCACCGACCTCGCCTATAGCCTCCTCAACAGCGAAGTCGGCCGCCATTGGGAATGGCGCGAGGGCGGTTCCGGCGACCGCCACAGCCTCGGCGCCGCCGACGCGCTCGCCCGCGCGCTGTCCCTGCAGCCGAGGTTGAAGGTGCTGATCGCGCACGGGCTCACCGACCTCACCACGCCCTACATGATGAGCCGCTACGTCGTCGAGCACCTGCCGGCCAATCTCACCGCCGAGCGCGTCAGCCTCAAGCTCTATCCCGGCGGCCACATGATGTATCTGCGTACGGGCTCGCGCCAGCGCCTGCACGACGACGCCGCTGCATTCTACGGCTCGCCGTGAGGAGGCCGTCAGCTCTCAGCCGACTGACGGGCTGAGAGCTGATAGCTGACAGCTCAATTGATATCGCTCAGCTTGTCCTTGGCGAGCCGCTCCTTGTAATTCGCCATGAAGCTCTGCAGCTCGCCCAGTTGCGCGACGCGGCTGGCGATGGCGCGGGGATCGCCGCCCCCGGCGGCGGACGCGCCGTCCCCCGCCACCACGCGGAACGCATCGGCCAGCGCCGTCGCCGCCATCGCCTGGCCGTAAGTCTGGCGCAGCTGCGCCAGGCCCTTCTGGTCGCCGGCCAGCGTCAGCGCCGAGGCCCAATTGAGCACCAGCTGGCTTGACGGCTTGTCGAGCGCGCCGTCGGCCGCCGGTGTCGGCACCAGCCGCGCGAAGACCTTGGCCGACTCGGCCCAATTCTGCGCCCGCCAGAAGATGTCGGCGCGCAGCCGGTCGGCGTCGCGGCTGGTGTCGTCCGCCAGGATCGCGAGCGCCTCGTCGCTGCGGTCGAGCTGGCTAAGCGCGCGGGCGCGAAGCTGCTGGCGCTGGCGCAGCAGCTCCGGCGGAATGTCCTTGCCGACATCGATGTCAAGCGCCTTGATCGCGCCCGCCGGGTCGTTGTCGAGCAGCCGAAGCAGCGCGAGCTGTGCGGCGACACGCGCCTTGTCGCGGCCGACGAGCCGGTGCGTCACCTGGTCCTCGAGCAGCGCTCCGGCGCGGTCGAGCAGGTCGACGGCGACCAGCCGGTCGACCAGCCGGCGCACGATCGCGTCGGCGCGCTCGCCCACCGGCGCGTAATCCTTGAACTCGTCATAAAGGGCGAGCGCTTTGAGCGGCGGCACCTGCTCGATGCCCTT
>JASHRZ010000095.1 GCA_030037055.1 Alphaproteobacteria bacterium | reverse complement strand
TCGCCGACGCCGATAATCGCGTACTTGTCCCTGAGATACTTCGGACTCGTCGCATCGATGTCGCTCGTCACGGGCACGATCGCCTCCTGCTGATTGGCGGCACGGTTTCCTGGTGCGGCGGTGTTGCCTATGCCTCCGCCGCCTCGAGGCGGTAGAAGCGCATCGCCGTGTCGCGGAAGAGCAGCGCCTTCTCCGCCGCCGAGGCGCCCGCGGCGAGACGCTTGAAGGCGTTCCACAGCACGGCATAGCTGCACGACACCTTGTCGACCGGGAAGTTGCTCTCGAACATCGCGCGCGCCGGACCGAACGCCTCGATGCAGATCTCGACATAAGGCCGCCACAGCGCCGCAAGCTCGGCCGAGTCCGGCGGCTCGGCGCGCTCGTGGAACTCGAAGCCGCAGATCTTCATGCCGAGTCCGCCCAGCTTCACCTGCACATTGGCGCAGCCGGCGAGCGCGCGGATGGTGCTGCGCCAGGCGGCAAAGACCTCGTCGCGCCGCCCGGCATAAGGGCCGATGCCGAGCGGGCCGCCGACATGGTCGAGCACCATCGGCTGTTCCGGGAAGGCGCGGGCGAGATCGATGACATCGGCGAGCTGCGGGTGATAGAGCCAGACATCGAAGCTGAGACCGAACCGACGAAGCCGGGCGAAGCCCTCGCGGAAATCGGCGCGGTAAAACAGCTCCGGCGGCGGCTTGGTATGGCTGTTCTGCACATCCTCGCTCGCATCCCAGCCGGCGGCGTGGCGGATGCCGCGAAAGCGCCCATTGCCGGCGGCGACATGCGCCGCGAGCACCGGCTCCACGGCCGCGCCGAGCGTCAAATCGGCATAGCCGACGATGCCGGCGCAGGCTGCGATCGGGCCGTAGCGGCCGCTCGCCGCCATTGCCGCCGCGCCGTTGACGAACTCGGTCTCGCCGACGACCCTGAGCTCGGCCGGCCCGCCCGCGCGATAGAAGGCGGTGCATTCGACGAACACCGTGCGCTCGACGTTATGCCCGCTGCCGGCATCCGCGAGCAGCTCCGGCAGCAGGTAGCGGTTGCTGCCGAAATCCCAGAGATGGTGATGCGGATCGCAGATCGGCAGGGCGGGATCGATGATCTCCTCCTGCCGCCGGGCGAGCCAGGCGGGGTCGATGCGGTAACGGCTGATCCGGTCTTGCAGGCTGATCGTGCTCATCTTGCCTCGCCGATGCGGCGCGCCTTCCTTGCGCCTTGCCTATCATAGCCATCGAAGCGGCGGAGGCGAGGCGGCATGCGGCGAGCGCCGATCAGGCGCCGCAGAGCGTCCAGGGCCCGCTGTCGAGATGGATGTGGTCGCGGTGGTCGCGGTCGCTGTCGGGGGTGAGGACGACGCTGAAGCGGCGGCAGGCCCGGCGCGCCAGATCCTGCAGGAAGAGGCTCTTGGCGCCGGCGCCGCGCCAGTCGCGCTCGACCGTGATGACGCTGCCATCGGCCAGCTCGAAGCCGGCGATGTCGATGGCGCGGCCCGAAGCATGCGCGCTCCAGCGGTTGCCATTGCCGGTCTCGCGCCGGCAGGCAAAGGTGCCGAGATGGCGCAGCAGCCGCACCTTCTGGCCGAAGCGGGCGAGCGCCAGCGGTGTCACATCCTCGCGGGCGAAGGCGTCGAGATCGAGCGCGAAGGCGCAGCTCACCACCCCCGGCTGGTTCCAGGCGATGCCGGCGGCCTCGACGCGTACCGGGGTGTCGACGGTGCAGGCACCGCCGCCTGCCGGCATGGCGGCGACGGCATAGGTGACGCCCGCCCGGTCGAGCCGCGCCACGCACGGCTCCGCCTCCGGGCCTGCGGGCGCATGCGGCACCCCGACGGCGCAGGCCGCGAGCAGCGCCGGCAGCAGCGCGTATATCGCATAAAATCCCGATCGCATGCCGGCGACAGAATCACGTCTCGGTACGCGGCCGCAACGAATTTCGCCGGCTCGCCGCTTGCACCGGCGGCGGCGGTCGGCAAGGATCGCTGCGCCATGACCCTACGCAGCGGCGCCCGTCATGCCTGACCGCCTCGACCGCGACAGCGCCTTCGCCGGCGCGCGCGTGGTGATCACCGGCGGGCTCGGCTTCATCGGCTCGAGCCTGGCGTTGCGGCTGGTCGAGCTCGGCGCCGATCTGCTGCTGGTCGACAGCCTCCTTCCCGATTCCGGCGCCAATCCCTTCAACATCGCGCCCGTGCGCGACCGCGTCGCGGTCGAGACCGCCGATATCCGCGATGCGCGGGCGATGCGCGGCTTGCTCGGCGGCTGCCGCTATCTCTTCAATCTCGCGGCGCAGACCAGCCATATGGGCTCGATGGCCGATCCCGAGACCGATCTCGCCATCAACTGCCACGCCCAGCTGACCTTGCTCGAAGCCTGCCGCGAGGTCTGTCCTGACGCGCATGTGATCTATGCCGGCACGCGCCAGATCTACGGCCGCCCGCTCTATCTGCCGGTCGACGAGAAGCATCCGCTCCGTCCCGTCGACGTCAACGGCGTCAATAAGATGGCGGGCGAGGCCTATCACCTCCTGTTCCACGACGTCTACGGGATTCATGCGGTGGCGCTCAGGCTCACCAATACCTACGGGCCGCGCATGCGCATCAGGGATGCGCGCCAGAGCTTCATCGGCGCCTGGCTGCGTGCGGCGCTCGAGGGCCGTCCGTTCGAGGTCTGGGGCGGCGCGCAGCTGCGCGACCTGACCTATGTCGACGACGCCGTCGAGGCCTTCCTGCTCGCGGCGCTTTGCCCCGCCGCCGAGGGCGCGGCGTTCAACATCGGCGGCGATCGGCTGCGGCTCGGCGCGCTTGCCGACGCGCTGGTCGCCGCCAATGGCGGCGGCGGCTTCGAGATGCGCGAATTTCCGGCAGACCGCCGGCGCATCGACATCGGCGACTACTATGCCGACGATAGGCGCTTCCGCGACGCCACGGGCTGGCGACCGAAGGTCGCGGCGGCGGAGGGGCTGCGGCGCTCGCTCGACTATTTTCGCGCGCATCTCGCCGAGTATCTATGATCCCGCAGACCGATCCCAGGGCGGGGTATCTGGCGCAGCGCGCCGAGATCGACGCGGCGATCGCCCGCGTGCTCGAAGCCGGACGCTACATCCTGGGGCCCGAGGTGGCGGCGTTCGAGCGGGAATTCTCCGGCTATATCGGCCTGCGCCACGGCGTCGGCGTCGGCAG
>JASHRZ010000094.1 GCA_030037055.1 Alphaproteobacteria bacterium | reverse complement strand
TGTGAGGCGGTTTCACGGGCTCGATGGCCGAACCAGCTCGACCATGGACCGGAGCCGGCGGCGCGCCTCCGAGCTTGGCACGGCGCCGGCCTGTCAACCCGCCTCAATCCTGCTTGGATGAATCGTAGAAGTCCACGTGGATCATCCATCCGTACATGACCGGCCGGAACGTGCCCCCCGCCGCCGTGCAGGCTTCTTCGGTAGCGATCGAGCCGTTTGGCCGGAATCGGCGATTTTGCGCGCCCCCTCCTGTAGTGCGGGGCGATGCAAAAGTTCGGTGCAGATGCCACGGTGCCACGCTGATCGGGAAACCGCCGTCCAAATCCGCTTCTCTGGAATTTCGCGGCGCGGCGTACATCACGCCGACGAGCTTCTAGGTGTCGTCATCCTTCTCATAGAGCGGCGAGGTGGGGCGTAACGGATCTTCAGCTGGACGCCGACGAGTTCTACCGGGCTCTCAACGTCATGATGGAGCTCGACAGCATCAGCGCCATCGAGTTCATCGCCGCCAAGTCCGAATTGACCGCGGGAAAAGCGGGGCCCGCGCTCCAGCCGCCGGGGGGGCGGCGTCACCATCCACATGTCATTTGCCGCGGGCGAGATAGGCGTCAACGATTCGCTGATGGTCTACCTCCTGCCGCTGCACGCGCACCATCACGGCGGCAATGCATTCCTGCCGGAAAAGCGACGCTATCTGCGGCTACGGGCGCAGCTGTTGCGGATCTAGCTGGGAACCCAGCCGCCCGAATACCCCGAAATCGCCGCGAGCGCGGCGTGCAACAGCCTGCTGAGAGTGGGCCGAGAAACGAATTTGCCGCGACGCTGAAGGCCCTGGATGAAAATATCGACACGGCGATCTCGAAGCGACAACGCATTCGACAGGCTGCCTGCCGCAATGGATCGAGCTGCGCGCCGCACTCGTCAAGTTCCAGCGGGTCACGTCGGAGAATGCGCTGCGGTTCGAGCTTCATAGTCATGCGCCGCTGATCCGCACCAAATCTGCGCTCGGCATCCTGAAGCAAGCGATCGAAGGCCCCAATCCGAAGATCGAATTCGTCACCCGCGCGGCGTATCAGGCTGTCGCCGGCCACCCGTGGAACAAAAACACCGACGCGCTCAGCTATTACACCTTGCTGCCCGACGACGAGGATTCGGTCGACTGCCCGGACGCACAGAAGCGCGCCGGCGGATGCGACACCTCGCCGCCGCCGGCGAGGCGGCGGTAAAGAACAGAGCGGCCGACTGGCTGAACAAATACTGCGGCGTAGGTCCCTGCAACTCCATCGAGATCATCGATGCCCAAGCGGCAAAAGCGCGGCCGGTCGATTTCCTCGACGACGAGCACATCAAGTTGAACAATCGGCTCGACTTCCTGCGCCGCTACATCTCCGGCTTGGTTCGACAGTCTAAGCGGGCGGCTGCAGCCCGGACCGCCGTCACGCGCCATAGAGCGAGGCTGGAATAGGGACGCCTTCGCAAGGCGCTTGCCGGGCGAGGCAGAAGCAGGACATTCCTCTCCCTCAATGTGCGATACCGGGATCACTCACCTCTGACATGCACCTCGGGGAAGTACAATCCCAGCAACTGTCGGTCCCACCAGCGGCCCCTCGCCTTCTCCTCGCCGGTCGCATAGGCGTAGACGTAGAACTGTGCCCGCACATAGGTGGGCGGCTTGTCGGCAAACGGATTCTTTTCGAGCAGCGCCGTCACCGTCGGCTCGTTTTCCAGCAAGCGCTGGAGGAAGCGCGAAAACCAGCGCAGGCGCCAAGGGTCGTCGAGCGCGGCGAACCACATCTGCCAGTCGAGGCGCGGCTGGTGCGGGATGTTCCAGCGCGGAGCGCGCGCGACATCGCCGGGCTTGTAGCGGAATTCGTACTCGCGCCATTCGGCACCGTCATAGGAGCCCTCGATGACGATCTCGCGGCGGTTGGTGGTCATGACCGCGAAAAGGCCGTAGGCGCTGACGATTTGCAGCGGCTCGATGAAGCCGGCAACCGCTTGCGCCGCCGCCGGCGGGCTGTGGCCCAAACGCTCGTCCATCCGCACCAGGCTGCAGAATACGATCAGCATCGCTACTGCGGCGACGACGACCCTCCCCGCCCGCCGCGTCGCGCGATGTTCCGCGCGTGCCGGCGCCAGCTCGGAGAGGCGCCGCGGCACGATCCTGCGCAGCGCCGCGTCATCGAACAGCGGCAGGCACAGCAGCATGGTCTGGAGATTGAACCAGTTGTAATTCCCGGTGAGGAAAATACAGATTTGCAGCAGCAGGATGCCGAAGGCCGCGACAAACCGCGGCCGGCGCGGGCAGAAGATCAGGAAAGGCAGAAAAAGCTCGATGAAAAACGTGCCGCCGGTGGCGAATTTCAACAGGCCCTGCGGCAGCTCGGCCGCGTACCAGGCGAGCGGCGTCGGCAGCGGCTGGGTCAGAAAGTGATAGGAGAGCGCCGACAGGTTCCGCCAGTTGGGATCGCCGCTCAGCAGCTTGACGACGCCCGACATGAACATGAAGCGGAACAGCAGCCAGCGCAGCAGCCAGATGCCCGGCGCCCTGGCGACGCTCAGGATCAGCGCGAGGAAGCCGGTTTCCAGCAGGAAGCTGTCCCACTGGAAGGACATGAAGACCTGCCCGGCATAAAACAGCGAGAGGTAGAGCGCATAGAGCAGAACGAGGCTGAGCCGCGGCGAAACGTTGACCGTCAGCAGCAGCGACAGCGCGGCGCCCGCCCAGCACACGGCCTGGATGGCGACATCGCTGTCGTTCAACCAGAACGCCATCGGCACCAGGAAGAAGCGCTCCGGGCCGAGACGGAAGGCGACGGCATCGACCAGCTCGGTCAGCGGCAGGATGCCGCGGCTGCCGATGAGCCCCTCAGCCCGCACGGCAAAGGAAACGAAGGCCGCAAGGTAGATGAGCCCGAAAAGGCGCAGGAATAAGAACGCGACGAGATCATAGCGCGGCGGCTCGCGATTCCTCCCCCACAGCAGCAAGCTGAGGCGGAAAAAGGCCGGACGGTGCGCGGCGACGAAGGCGTAAGCACGCTCCGAGACGAAGGCGAAACCCGGCAGATTTCGGTAGAGCGCAAGCCACACGCCCCTGCCGGGCGCGTGGCTGAGCGCCAGGAAACTGGCCTCCGCGCCGCTGGCACGACGCCCGTCGGGCGCGATGAACTGCACCGCGCGCTGAAACTCGGCCGTCGCGATCGCGGGATATCGCGCCCCTACTTCTTGATAGGGCCGATAGTCGACGCGATCGCCGGTGAGCTTCTGCCAGTAGCGCGCCCAATAGCCACAGAACCCGCAATCGCCGTCATAGACGAGCAACGGCTGCGCGGCGGCAGCCGGCGTTTCGTCGGCACTGGCGGACGGATTTCCGGACGTCTCTCGCACGATGCCGACGATCCTGGGCCAGCTTGACGGAACTGGCAACAACGCGGATCAAGCGCATGCCGGCCTCAAACGCGCCGGACATGGTTCCCCTCGTCGGCGCGCACGCGTCCGCGGCGGGCGCCGTCGGCGCT
>JASHRZ010000093.1 GCA_030037055.1 Alphaproteobacteria bacterium | reverse complement strand
AGGCGATCATGCCGGGCAACGATCCACTGTCTGTCTCTCGGACATGTCCAGGGTGGTTTGTTGGCGGTGAAGAGCATGGGTTGAGAGTGATTCAGGCGATCTGGGCCGTGCCGACGGCCGCGCAACCCTGGCCGTCTCAGCCAGCCGCTGTCGATCGGAGATGAGGAGGATATTATTGGCGAGTGCGATCAATCCTTGGCGGCGCAGATCCGCCAGCGTCCGGCTTACATGCACTTCCGATATGCCGGCGAGCATCGCGAGATGGCTGCGCTGCAATGGAAAGACACACATAGTTTCATCCGGATGGCCCGCCACCTTGAGCCGGTCGGTTACATCAAGAAACAAGTGGGCTAACCGTTGAATGGCTGCACCACTTCTGAGCCGCGCGATGAACGCCTCCCGTCGCAGCTCGTCCTCAGCAAGCTGCCGCATTAACGCTAGGCCGAACTTTCCGTGCTGCCCCACGTGTTTCGCCAGGGTTGCGCCGTCGAAAATGGAATACCGGAGCGGGGTTAGGGCCCGAAGCGAGTGACCGTACTTGCCGGCCAGGCATCCCCAAATGCCGGCTACGTCCCCTGGAAGCATGACATCCACCAGCTGCGGAGCGTAATGGGGGATGTGTGAAAAGAGGCCCGCCCATCCGTCGAGCAGCATGAAGGCATGCGTGGCCGGATTTCCCGCCTTCGCAAGTAGACCGCCTGCTGGGAGCTTAGCCTCGCCAACCCGTATCTCGCCCACAAGCCTTAGATGGTCCGGGCCGAGACCACTGAAGCGCTGTAATATCCAGTCTTTGTAAGATGCAATGGACATTGTCTCGTCCCTCGGTCCGGAAGCGGCTATGACGAACCTTACGCCAAGGAGATCGTCGCCCAGGGCAGCACGGCGCCCACGATCCAGACGATGAGCTTGCACGCGTTGACGGCTTGGTTCGATGGCGAAGCTTGAGTTCGTGCTGACGTACGCTCACCGATAACGATCGACATATATCGAGCCTCCAGGTTTCAGGGCCCCAATCGCGCAGACAAAGCTTCGACAGCTGATCTCTCGCCGAGATTCGAACCACCGAGGCTGAACCGCGACGACCGATCGAGCGCGCCGAGCGGCGATCGCGGGCGGCCCGTCTGTGTAGTTAGCAGGAAAGTGAATAATGAGGAGTTAAAATTTAGGAAGAGACTCGAGAAAAACTTCCCTTAGCCAAATAATATGGGGCGGTAATACACAAAGGGGGGCGGTTCTGTCCGCATCACCTCTTGGAATTACTTGAAATAACTCGAACGAGTTACCATGGGCATTTCCGCTTGTCCGATGTCGGCGCGAGTCGGGGTTCAGGAAGCGGACGCGTGACGCTGACAGGAGCAGCGGTTCCAGATGACGTAGTAGGCGAGCATGCACAAGAAGACGTGGGCGCGCACGCGGCGGGCCCTGCGATGATGGATTGGACGGGCGTCGAGATCGCCCGACTTGAGGTCGCGGAAGCCGCGTTCGGCATGGCTGAGGCCTTTGTAGGCGAGGACGAGGGCGGCAGCCGGGAAGCTGTCGCCGGGAAGATTGCTGCGGACGACATAGATGCCATCGAGCGCGGCCTCGGCGGCGATGGTCTCGCTGTTGCGCGACCAGGTGAGGCTATCCTCGGTGATGTCGAGCGCGAAGTGCTTGGCCATGTGGCGACGATCGAGCACGGCGCCGACCTTGAGGCGATCTCGGCCTTGGCGCGCAGCGGCGCGCGCTTGCGCTCGGTCATCGCCCGAACCTTGGCGAGCTCCGCCTCGGTCGCCGCGAGCAGCTCGTTGCGCTTGCACCTGCGCTCGGCCGCGAGCTCGGGATTGCGACAGACGATAAGCCGCTCGCCGGGATAGTCCTCGGCGGTGATCTCCGCCATGTCGCGCTCATCGAAGAGCGAGAGCTGCAGCGGGCCGCCCTCGGCGGCCAGGGCCTGGATCGCCGGGGCTCGCAACGCGGTGATCCAATCGAAGCCGGCCGGCTGGACATCGGCATCGATGCGCGCCTGGGTGATCATGCGTCGATCGCCGACGAGCACGATGCGCTGCAAGCGAAAGCGCAGGCGCAGCTTTCTCACCTGATGGGCCAGCGTGCTCGGATCGCCGAGGTTGCCTTCGAAGACCTCGACGGCGACCGGGCAGCCCTCCCGCGTGCACAGCAGGCCGAAGACGATCTGCGGGCGGTCGCCGCGATGGTCGCCGCTGTAGCCGAACTGCGCCAGCTCGCAGTGCCGCCCTTCCAGATAGCTCGAGGTCACGTCGTAAAGCACGAGGACGCCAACCTTGAGGTGGCGTTGCGCCAGGACCTTCTCGATGCCGCTCTGGCTGCGGCCCAACAGGTCGAGGGCGGCGTAGAGCTCGTCTTCGTCGACTGCGCCGAGGCCAAGCACGGCGCCGAGCGAGTGCGCCGCCGTCGCCTCGCTGAGCTGGCGTGCGGTCGCCAGCTTGGCGGCCGGCGCGATGATCCGTGCCACGATCATGGCGAGGCGGTCGGCGCGCCTTGAGCGAAGTGAAGTTATTACTGCGCGAGTAATAACAATTTTCATTCTATCGTAACATGCAGTGTGATGCTACTGTCGGTGCGAGCAGAACTTGTGAGGAGGGGAAAATGGAGCTCAACTCGCAGAGACTGTTGGCAACATTAGGCCTATGCACCCTTGCCGCGTGTGCCGGACCACCGCCGGAAACTGTCGGCGGCCCAACTCGGCAAAGAAATGCCGAGCCACACGGCGATGGGGACCAATAGCCGCGGCACCGAATTCACCGTATACAACGCTCCGGACGGCACGTTTAAGCTCAAAATGCAGGATGTAAGCGATATCGGGGCGTATCGGATCACTTCGGACGGACAGCTGTGCTTGAAGTACAACAAGGCGTTCGACGGTAAAGAGCATTGTTACACGATCTACAAAGACGGCGAGACGTTTCGATCGGTTGAGGAGGGCTCTGTTGTAGGCACGTATACGATGAGCCCGGGCGACCCACGCAACCTTTGAGGCGCTACTCGACATTGCGTTTAGCGGCCGAGCCAGCGGCGTGCCTTACTAATCCCGGCGCGCCGCCGACGGCCAGCGGCATTCACACCGGAACCGCTTCCGCTGGCGGCCCGTCATTGGAGATCTGTCGAAAGAACCTCTGAAAGGCCCCCGGATATGCAGCGAGACATGCTGCAGAAGCCCTTCAAGCCGCCGATGCGCCATTTCGCCCTGGATGACGAGGGGGCGCCTACGGCGAGATCATCGAGCGGAGGCGCCAGAGCGCCTACGTCGTGCCGGTCGCGGCGCCGCGACGCTGCCGGCGCGCCTCGACCGTCAGGGGACGATGCTTGCCGCCCATCTGAGCGCGGTGCAGGCGCTCGAGCCGCTCTACGCCTCCTTCAGCGACGAGCAGAAGAAGATCGCCGACGGCCTCATGATCGGGCCGATGGGCCTGATGTGAGGTTGAACGGCAGGGCCGATTTAACATCTATTGACTGTAGCTATCCACGAAGGAGGCGCTCATGGCTATCGCCGGGCTGCGGCGGATGCTGGCCGTTGCCGGGGCGGCGCTGCTCGCCGCCTGTGCCGCCGACACCACCGTCTATTACACCCCGCCGCCCGGGCTGACCCCGGATCACGCGGTCAGCCTGGTCGGCAGCAAGGATCCGAAGTACCTGATCGGGTCGAGCGAATATCACCTGTGCTGGGCGGTGGACGGGCGCAGGGTGAAGGATTCCGCCTATCGCTGGGACCAGCCGCTGCTCATCACCGCCGGCGAGCCGCACCGGCTCAGCCTCGCCTATGGCTGGGGCGCGGCCTCCGGCTTCATCGATGTCGAGTTCACCGGCCGGCCGGGCACCACGGTGGTGGTGGAAGGCGAGGCGGTCGATCCGGACAAACTGGCGCGGCTATGGCTCGCCGACGCCAAGACGGGGGCCATCGTCCTCGCCAAGCAGTCGGTGCCGCTCGGCTTATCCTCCGCTGCCCCGCCGCTCGCGTTGACGACGCCCTACGAGGACGTCGTGCCGTTGCAGGCGATCCACTCGACCCTGCCGGCGATGCACTGAACGGCGCTCGCCCGGCTCAGACCGCGGCGAGGCGCAGGATCTCGGCGGCGCGGTGCTCCCAGAGGTGGCCGGCGAGGCAGGCCTTGTGGCCGGCGGCGGCGATCGCCTCGAGCCGCGCGTCGTCGGCGAGCGCCGCTTCGAGCGCGGCGGCGGCGCTGGGCTTGGCCGGCAGCTTGAGAAAGCCGGCCAGGAAATCCTTGGCCATGGGCGCGCTCGGCCCGTTGGCGGCAACGGCGCCGTTGGCCATGAAGCGGCCGCTCGTGGCTCTCGTAATTAGCCCGCATTCCCCGGATGACATGCAATTTTGCGGCACGAATGCGGCCATTCTGATATAGGAATCCGTACGTTATTCCCGATCGAGCGAGGCGATGATGGCGGACCCGACGGGTGAATCGGTGGGCGGGCGCTGAAGCTCGATTGCGACCGCCGTCTGCGGCTTCGATTCCGCGGCTCGGTGACGTGCTCGCCGATGCACGTACGGGCAGGAACGGTCGGCATGCGCTCGTCGGCCTGCTGCGTCAGTCGGTGTTCGGACGGCTCGCCGGCTACGAGGACGTGAACGATGCTGAACGCCTTTGTCGTGACCCGGCGATGCGGTGGGTCGTTGGCGATCGAGCGGTTCACGATGCTGCCGGCGAGCGAGATGGGA
>JASHRZ010000092.1 GCA_030037055.1 Alphaproteobacteria bacterium | reverse complement strand
GGCCGAGTCGCCTGACCTCGGCCAGTGTCAGGTAGCGCTCGCGTCTGTTGTCGGTCTTGCGGACGGCCGCAGTGGTGCACGGGTTCGTCGCAACGACGCCCCTCCGGACAGCGAAGCTGAACACCGCCGAAAGATCGCGGAAGACCTTGCGCGCGGCGCCGTCGCCCCCACGAACAATGATCCTGACCCGCGGGCGGAGTGCGCCAGGACAAGCTGGCAAAGGATAGGAGGTGAAAGTCCCCACGGGGAAGGCCTAGCCAGCCGCCCCGGCCCCGAGTGATGCACGAGGTACTGTCTGCGAGGACAGCCGTGAAGCGTTCACAGGGGATTGACGACCAAGATTCATGCCTTGGTCGACGACCGTGGCTTGCCCCTGCGGCTGGCGCTCACCCCAGGTCAGGCGCACGATGTGACCGCGGCCCGCCAACTCCTCGACCAAGCCGTCGCGGGCAGTGTCGTACTCGGCGACAAGAGCTACGACGTCGATTGGATCGTTGAGCTCGTCCAAAGCCAAGGCGGTCGAGCCAACATCCCCATGTACGCCAACCGCAAGCGCAACCGCCGCAACTTCGACTCGACCCTCTACAAGGACCGCAACCTCATCGAACGCTTCTTCAACAGACTGAAGCACCTTCGGCGCATCGCCACGCGCTACGAGAAGACCGCTCGCAACTTTCTCGCCATGATCTGCATCGGCGCCGCCCGGCTATGGGCAAAATTTGAGTCCACGGCCTAGTCGTCGCGGTGCGTGCGCTCCATGCGCTCGTGGCGCTCCTGCGCCTCGAGGCTCAGCGTGGCGATGGGACGCGCCTCGAGCCGCCGCAGGCTGATCGGCTCGTCGGTCTCCTCGCAGAAGCCGTAGCTGCCGTCCTCGATGCGCAGGAGCGCCGCGTCGATCTTCGAGATCAGCTTGCGCTCGCGATCGCGGGTGCGCAGCTCGATGGCGCGCTCGGTCTCGAGCGAGGCACGGTCGGTGAGGTCGGGCTCGGCCAGGCTCTCTTCCTTCAGGTGCTGCAGCGTCTCGGTCGACTCCGCAAGCAACTCTGCACGCCAGCGCAGGAGCTTCTGCCGGAAGTATTCAAGCTGCAAAGGGTTCATGAACTCCTCTGCTTCAGATGGCCTGTAGTCTGGCGGAAGCGTCGGCCGCATTACCTGCTCCGTATAAGCCCCGAGGGCGAAAATGGTGCGAGAGTATATGAATCCGATGCCCGCGGAGCAAGCGGGTCGGAAGATCACAATTCGTTGAAATCACTGATAGTTTTTGAGGCGATCAAACCGCGACGTCGAGCTTGGCCAATTCCACGGCGACTCTGAGATCGATCTCGTCAAGCACCGCGGCGAGGCCGGGATTGTCGACCGTTTCACGGGTGGTTCGTGCCAAGCGGGCAAGCTCGCTTAACCGCTCGCGCGGAAGGGTGCCGGCGAGCAGGCCAAGACGCAACTCCTCCAGCCTGTCCAGCAGGGAATTGCCGCGCTGCATCGCCCGACGCCGGCCGGCGAGGACGTCGGGCACTTCCTGGACGCTCAGCAGCACCTCGACGGGGCTGAGCGGCGGCGGCGCCGCCGGCGGGGCGGCGGGCTGTTCGCCGGCAAGCGCCGCCGCGAATTTCTCGCCCGAGGTCGGGTCGGTCTTGCCGTCGCGCCGCGACGTCGTCCGCCCTACCGGGGGGCTCCACTCGATTCTCATCCTGTCGTGGCGCCTTTCACGGGCTCGCAACCGCAGGCAGCATGCCCGGCCTCGGTTAAGGTCTGCTTAACGGACGCCGAGTTGCGGCAAATCTTGCCGGGGCCGGCAGGCTTTGCCGCGCTCTATGCCGCGCCGGGCACGCAAATCTCAGGCGCGGCGCGGACTTCGCCGTGGCACGAGTCTGGCAAGACAGAGCGGCGATGACCGCGATTGCCACACGACCCTCCGCCGCCATGTCCTGCGCCGCCCGCCTCAGACGCCTCGCGCTCGGCGCCCTTGCCGCGGTGCTGCTGTCGCTGCCGGAAGCGACGCCGGCTGGCGCGCTGTCGCGCATCAAGGACATCGCCGATTTCGAGGGGGTGCGCGACAACCTGTTGGTCGGCTATGGCCTCGTCGTCGGCCTCAACGGCACCGGCGACAGCCTCAACAACGCGATTTTCACCCGCGAGAGCCTGATCGGCATGCTCGAGCGGCTCGGCGTCAATGCCCGCGACAGCTCGCTGCGCACCAACAATGTCGCCGCCGTCATGGTCACCGCCACCCTGCCGCCGTTTGCCCGCCAGGGCGGGCGTATCGATGTCCAGGTCTCGGCCCTGGGCGATGCCAAGAGCCTCCTCGGCGGCACGCTGCTGGTCACGCCGATGCTGGGCGCCGACGGCGAGGTTTATGCCGTGGCCCAAGGCAGCGTCGCGACCGGCGCGGTCCAGGCGCGCGGCCAGGCCGCCTCCGTCACCAAGGGCGTGCCGACCGCCGGCCGTGTGGCGTCGGGCGCGATCGTCGAGCGCGAGGTGGGATTCGACCTTGCCAAGCTCAAGACCGTCAACCTGACGCTGCGCAATCCCGATTTCACCACTGCGCGCCGCGTCGCCGACGTCATCGACAGCTATCTCAAGGCGCCCGCGGCGAAGCCGCTCGATCCCTCGACCGTGGTGCTCAGCATGCCGGCGGGCTTCAAAGGCGACCTCGTCTCGCTGCTCACCGACATCGAACAGCTGCGCGTCGAGCCCGACCAGGTGGCGCGCGTCATCATCGACGAGGCCAACGGCGTCATCGTCATGGGCGAGAGCGTGCGCATCAGCACCGTCGCCGTGGCGCAAGGCAACCTTACCGTGCGCGTCACCGAGACGCCGCAGGTCTCGCAGCCCAATCCCTTCGCGCCGGCGGGCGAGCCAAGCACCCTCGCGCCCGGTGAGGCGGGCGGCGGCCGATCGCCTGAGGCGGCCGGCGCGCGCGGCCGGGACGGGGTCCAGATCGCACCAGGCGGCGCCACCGTGGTCGTGCCGCGCACCAAGATCGACGTCGACGAGCAGGCCGACCGCCGCATGGCGGTGCTGCCCGCGGGCGTGAGCCTGCAGGAGCTGGTCGCGAGCCTGAACGCGCTCGGCGTCGGCCCGCGCGACATGATCAGCATCCTGCAGGCGATCAAGACCGCGGGCGCGCTGCAGGCCGAGATCGAGCTGATGTGATGGATACGGACGGCGCCCTCCCGCTCTCGGTCGCGGCCTCCGGCATCGACGCCGCCGCGCCGCCATCGACGGCGGCGACGGCCGATCCGGCGGCGGCGCGCAAGGCGGCGGAGGATTTCGAAAGCTTCTTCCTCTCGCAGGCCTTCGAAAACATGTTTTCCGGCGTGGAGGCGGACGCCATCTTCGGCGGCGGCAATAGCGAGACGGTGTACCGGTCGCTGCTGCTGCAGGAATACGCCAAGGTTGCGGCGCGGCGCGGCGGCATCGGCATCGCCAATGCGGTGCAGCGCGAGATCCTGCGCGCGCAGGAGAAGAGATGACGCAGACGATGCAAAGGGCGCCGGATCCTGCCGCCGCGCCGCAGGCCGCAGCGCAAGCGACCGGGATGCTCGACCTGATGATGCGGCTCGCCGAGCTCCTCGCGCACGAGACCGAGCTGGTGCGCGCCGGGCATGTGCGCGACATCGGCGCCCTGCAGCGCGAGAAGCTGCGCCTGTCGCTGCTCTATCACAGCGCGATCAAGCAGCTCAATGCCGCCGGCGTGAGGATCGTCGCGCTGCCGGCGCCGCTGCGCGCGCAGATCGTCGCCGCCGGCTCGCGCCTCGCCGACGCGGTCGCCCAGAACGAGCGCGCGCTGCGCATCGGGCGGGCGGCGACGCGCAAGCTGCTCGACATGCTCGTGGAATCCGTGAAGTCGAAGCTCAGGCCCTCGATCCGCTATACCGCGCGGCGGACGGCGCCGGTCCGGCATGCGCCGGCGCTCGCCATCGCCATCGACCGGCGGCTCTAGGCCCGGGGGAAAACGCGCATGAGCCTCGCCCTGTCGCTGGACAACGCCCTCACCGGGCTGCAGGCCGCCCAGAACAACCTGGCGGTGATCTCCGCCAACATCGCCAACGCGAATACGCCCGGCTATTCGCAAGAGACCGTAACGCAGACCCAGATCGACGACGGCCAGGGCGGCCAGGGCGTCGCCACCAGCGTGGCGCAGCGCATCTCCGATCCGATCCTGGTCGCCAATTTGAACAACCAGAACAGCGTCACCTCGGCGGCGAGCACGCTCAGCAGCTATTACCAGGACATCCAGAACCTTTTCGGCAGCGTCAGCGGCGCCAACTCGCTCAGCGACACGCTCGACAACTTCACCAGCGCGATGCAGACGCTCGCCGCCTCGCCCTCGGACACGGTGGCGCAGGAGAACGCCGTCAGCGCCGGCCAGACGCTCGCCTCGCAGCTCAACAGCCTGTCCTCCGGCATCCAGTCGCTCCGGGCCAACGCCGACACCGCCATCGGCGCCGCCGTGACCCAGGTCAATACGCTGCTCAACAATATCGCCAGCTACAACGCCGAGATCGCACGCGCGCGCTCGTTGAACCAGTCGACGGCGACCTTCGAGGACCAGCGCGACGAGGCCGTGCAGCAGCTGGCGCAGCAGATGAACGTCCAGACCTACACCAATGCCGACGACAGCATGGTGGTGACGACGCCGAGCGGCCAGACGCTGGTCGACGGCATCGCCGAGCAGCTGAGCTTCACCCCCACGAGTACGATGACCGCCTCGATCCCAGGCTCCGGCATCTCCATCAACGGCCTCAACATCACCAGCGACATCACCGGCGGCAATATCGGCGCGCTGCTGCAAATGCGCGACCAGCAGCTGCCGGCGCTCACCGCCGAGCTCAGTCAGTTCGCCAGCCAGCTCTACAACGCCGGTCAGGTGGCGACCGCGCAGACGCAAACCTTCACCGGCGCGACCGCGGCGGGCGACCAGCTCACCGGCACCATCGACGGCGTCAGCTTCACCACGGCGGCGCTCCCCGCCAATGCGTCTTCCGCGGCCATCGCCAGCGCCATCCAGACGGCGATCAACCCGCCCAACGGGCCGCTGCCAAACATTAGCGTCATCGCGACCGGCGCCAACAGCATCCAGATCATCGACGCCGCCGGCAACCCCATCAGCTCCAGCATCAGCTTGGCCAGCGGCGGCACCGGCACCGAGAGCTTCACCGCGAGCGCGCCGGCCAATCCGGCGACCACCCAGACGCAGACCTTTACCGGCGCCACGGGCACCGGCGACCAGCTTACCGGGACGATCGACGGCGTCAGCTTCACCACCGCACCGCTCCCCGCCAACGCGTCTTCCGCCGCCATCGCCGCTGCCATCCAGGCGGCGATCAACCCTCCGAACGGCACGCTGTCGAATTTCAGCGTGGTGGCGACCGGCGCCAACGCCATAGAGATCGTCGATGCCGCCGGCAACCCCGTAACCTCCACCATCGCCATGGCCGCCGGCGGTACCGGCACCGAAAGCTTCACCGCGGGCGGTGCGAGCAATCCGGTCATGTCGACGCAGCTTCAGACCATGAGCGGGGCGACCGCCGCAGGCGACCAAGTCACCGCGGTCATCGACGGCATCAGCGTCACCACCGCGGCGCTTCCCGCCAACGCCACCACCGCCGAGATCGCCGCCGCGCTCCAGGCGGCGCTGCCGGCATCGCTCTCGAGCATAGAAGTCACCGCTCCGGTGGTCGGCAGCACGCCCACGCCCAATCTCATCCAGATCACCGATACCTCGGGCAATCCGCTCTCCTCCAGCCTCAGCATGGCGGCCGGCGGCACGGGAACCGAGACCTTCGCCGCCAGCGCGCCGTCAAATCCGCTGCCCAACACCAGCAACCGATTCTTCGCCGGCGTGAGCCCGGCGAACGCCGACAATGCCGCGACGATTGAGGTCGATCCGAGCCTGGTCGCCAATCCCGGCCTGCTCGACGGCACCGCCGGCGTGCCGAGCCCGTCGATCGCGCTGGCGCTCGCCAACAGCTTCGCCCAATCGACGCCGACCTTCGCCGCGGCGGGCAATTTCCCGTCGCCGCTGACGCTGACGCTCGGCCAATACGCGGGGCAGATCCTCGGCCAGACCTCCACCGCCGCCGCCAACGCGCAGGACAACGAGCAGTTCCAGACCTCGGTGCTGCAATCGGTCAGCACGCAGGCCGCGGCGGTGAGCGGCGTCAACATGGACGAGGAGCTGTCCAACCTGACGATCTACCAGACCGCCTATTCGGCCTCCGCCCGCGTCATCTACACGGTTAACGCGATGTTCGACACGCTGATGCAGATCCAGACCTAACCGCGAGACCCCCATGACCCGCGTCGCCACCGCCGCCGAGAACAACCTGACCCTCTATTACATGCAGCTCAATCAGAGCGCGGTCAGCAATCTCAATGCCGAGATCTCGACCGGCTCCGACGCCCAGACCTATTCCCAGATCGCGCCGCAAGTCGCGCAGCTCGAGCAATACCGCACCGACGTGTCGCAGCAGCAGGGCTTCATCAACACGATCAACACCGTGTCGACGAGCATGCAGACGATGGCGTTGTCGCTGCAGCAAATCCTGTCCCAGGTGCAGGGCTTTGAATCGACGCTGGCCAACAGCGCGTACAGCCAGGCGCAACCGACCATCCAGACGCAGGCGAACATCCTGCTCCAGCAGGTGGCGGGCTATCTCAACTCGCAGGGCGCCTCGGGCTATCTCTTCGGCGGCACCGATACCTCCACGCCGCCGGTCGATCTCTCCAGCCTGCCGCAGGGCGCCGCCGCGACGCTCACCGCCTCCGTCGGCGGCCCGCCCTCGAGCGGCGGCTACTACGCCGGCGGCGCCAACATCCCACCGGTGCAAATCGACACCCAGGTCAGCGTCAATTACGGCATCACCGCCGACAACCCCGCCTTCGAGCAGATCATCCGCGTGCTGAACTTCATCGCCCAGAACGGCCCGTTCAACTCGACCAACCCCGTCGACCAGGCCAACGTCACCTTGGCCGGCCAGATGCTGACCAGCGCCACCCAGGACCTCACCGGCATCAGCGGCAACCTTGCGCTGCAGCAGGCGCAGCTCAACACCGCGGAGACCGTGCATCAGAGCACGCTCAGCATCGCGCAGAACGGCATCAGCAACATCGTCTCGGTGAATCAGGCGACCGCGATCACGCAGCTGCAGAGCCTCGAGACCCAGATCGAGGCCTCCTACACCGCCACCAGCCAGATCCAGAAGCTGAGCCTGGTGAACTATTTGGCCTCCTAGAGCGGGGCAACCCGATTTTAACCTCGTTGGAGCATCATCGCCCCATGACGCTCATCGCCATCGACCGCCCTCGCCGCCTCGCCGGCGCCGGCCGCGCCGGGCGCGCCAAGGAATGGCGGGCGACGCTGGTGCGCGACGACGCCACCATCCGCGAGGCGATCCGCGCCATCGACGAGAGCGCCTTGCAGATCGCGCTCATCGTCGACGCCGAGCAGCGCCTCATCGGCACGGTCACCGACGGCGACGTGCGGCGCGGCCTGCTGCGCGGCACGGCGCTCGAGGCGGGGGTCGCCGAAGTCATGAACCGCGATCCCGTCTTCTGCCCCGTGGCGCTCGGCCGCGAGGCGGCGCTGGCGGTGATGCGCGGGGCCGACGTGAAGCAAGTGCCGCTCGTCGACGACGGCGGACGGGTCGTCGGGCTCGAGCTGATGGGCGACATCATCAAGCGCACCGAGCGCGGCAATTGGGTGGTGCTGATGGCCGGCGGGCTCGGCCAGCGCCTTCGGCCGCTGACCGAGGATTGCCCCAAGCCGATGCTGCCGGTGGGCGGCACGCCGATCCTCGAGATCATCCTCAAGAACTTCGTGCGCCAGGGCTTCGAGCGCTTCTTCCTCTCCGTCAACTACAAGGCCGAGATGGTGCGCCGACATTTCGGCGACGGGGCGCGCTGGGGCGTCGCCATCGACTATATCGAGGAGCACGACAAGCTCGGCACCGCCGGCGCGCTGGGCCTCCTGCCCGAGCGGCCGCGCGAGCCGGTCATCGTCATGAACGGCGATCTCATCACCGCCGTCAATTTCGGCAGCATGCTGGAGTTTCACGCGGAGCACCAGGCGACCGCGACCATGGCGGTACGCGAGCACACCGTCGAGGTGCCGTTCGGCGTCATCGACCTCGCCGACCAGTATCTCGCCGGCCTCACCGAGAAGCCGCGCTATTCCTGGTTTATCAATGCCGGCGTTTATGTCGTCGAGCCGAGCGTGCTCGACCTCATCAGGCCCGGCTCGGCGCTCGACATGCCCCAACTCTTCGAGCGCGTGCTGAAGCGCAACGACAAGGTCGCGGCTTTTCCCATCCGCGAGTATTGGCGCGACATCGGCCGGCTCGAGGATCTCGAGCGCGCCAGCGTCGACTACCCCGCGGCCTTCGATCCATGACGAGCGCCCTGGTGGTCGGCCTGGGCTCGATCGGCCGGCGCCACGCGCGCCTCCTCGGCGAGCTCGGCCTCGAGGTGGCGGCGGTGAGCCGGCGCGCGGATGCGGCGCCGCGCTGCTATGCCTCGCTCGCCGAGGCGCTGGCTGAGGAGGCGCCAGGCTATGTCGTCATCGCCAACGAGACGGCGGCGCACCGCGCGAGCCTCGCGGCGCTTGCGGAATCGCGCTTCGCCGGCACGGTGCTGGTGGAGAAGCCGCTCTTCGCCGAGCCGGCGCCGCTGCCGCAACACCGCTTCGCGGGACTTTATGTCGGCTACAACCTCCGCTTCCATCCGCTGCTGGCCGAGGTGAAGCGGCTCGTCGCCGGCGAGCCCGCGCTTTCGGCGCAGGTCTATGTCGGCCAGTATCTGCCGGACTGGCGGCCGGGCCGCGACTACCGCGCCACCGCGTCCGCCTCGCGCGCGGCGGGCGGCGGCGTGCTGCGCGATCTCAGCCACGAGCTCGACTACATGCGCTGGCTTTTCGGCCCGTGCCGGCAGGTAGCGGCGCTGAGCGAGCGCTCCGGCGCGCTCGACATCGACAGCGAGGACGTCGCGGCGCTGCTGCTCGCCTTCGAGCGCTGTCCGGTGGCGACGCTGCAGCTCAACTATCTCGACCGCGCCGGCGCGCGCGAGATCGTCATCAACACCGCGCACCGGACGCTGCGCGCCGATCTCCTGCGCGGGAGCCTCTCCGTCGACGGCGAGGCACGGCTCTTCCCGGCCGCGGGCGACGACACCTATCTGGCGCAGCACCGCTCGGCGCTTGGCAACCGGCGCGAGGCGCTCTGCACCGCCGAGGAGGGCGCGGCCATCGTCGCGCTCATCGCCGCGGCCGAGCAGGCGGCGGCCAGCGGCGCCTGGGTCGCGCCGTGAGCCGGCTCTGCACCATCTGCGCGCGGGCGGGCTCCAAGGGCGTGCGCTCCAAGAACACGCGGCAGATCGCCGGCAAGCCGCTCATCGCCCATTCGCTTTGCCAGGCGCGCGCGAGCGGCCTCTTCGACGCCATCGCCGTCAGCAGCGACAGCGACCAAATCCTGTCGATCGCGAAGAGCTATGGCGCCGCCTGCCTCGTCAAGCGGCCGGACGAGCTCGCCTCCGACCCCGCGCCGAAGCTGCCGGCGATCCGCCACTGCCTCGAGGAAACGGAGCGCCAGCTCGGCCAACGCTTCGATGTCCTGGTCGATCTCGATGCCACCTCGCCGCTGCGCCTTCCCGAAGACATCGCCGCGGTGGTGGCGCTGCTCGAGCGCGAGCCCGGGGCCAACGTCATCACCGCCGCGCCGGCGCGCCGCTCGCCCTATTTCAACCTCGTCGAGCGCCGCGCCGACGGCACCGTGGACCTGAGCAAGCCGCTTGCTGCCGCCGTGACGCGCCGCCAGGACGCGCCGGAATGCTTCGACATGAATGCCTCGATCTACGCCTGGTGGGCCGATGATTTTCGCGCCGCGCCCGCGGTCTTCGCCGCGCGCACCCGACTCTATGTGATGCCGGAGGAGCGCTCGCTCGACATCGATTCCGAGCTCGATTTCCGTCTCGTCGAGTTCCTGCTGGAGAGCCGCGCGGCGAGCGCCGCGGCTGCGGAGTGAGGGCGATGGCGCAGACTGCCTATCGCAAGCTCTTCGACCTCACGGGCAAGACCGCAGTGATCACCGGCGCTTGCGGCATCCTGGGCCGGCGCTTTGCGGCCGGGCTCGCCGAGTTCGGCGCCGACCTCGCGCTCGTCGATCTCGTGGAGCCACCGGCCGCCGCGCTCGCCGCCGAGCTTGCCAAGCGCCGCGGCGTGAAGGCCGTCGGCATCGCCTGCGACGTCGCCGACCCCGAAGCGGTGAAGCGCCTCGCCGAGCGCGTCGACCGCGCCTTCGGCGGCGCGCAGATCCTGATGAACAACGCCGCCACCAAGGGCCATAACGTCGACGCCTTCTTCGCGCCGGTGGAAAGTTTCGACCTCAAGACCTGGCGCGAGATCATGGCGGTCAATCTCGACGGCATGTTCCTGGTGGCGCAGGCGTTGGGCGCCCGCATGGCCGAGCGCGGCGGCGGCAGCATCATCCAGACCGCCTCGATTTACGGAATGCTCGCCCCCGATCCGCGCATCTATGAAGGCTCGGAGTATAACGGCCGCCCGATCAACACGCCGGCGGTTTACACTGCCTCCAAGGCCGGGGTCATCGGCCTCACGCGCCATCTCGCCACATATTGGGCCGCGCGCGGCGTGCGCGTGAACACGCTGACCCCGGGCGGCGTCGCCAGCGGCCAGAACGACGCATTCGCCCGCCGCTATGCCGCCCGCATCCCCTTGGGCCGCATGGCCGAGGCCGACGACATGGTGGGCGCCGCCGTGTTCCTTGCCTCCGACGCCTCGCGCTACGTCACCGGCCAGAACATCGCCGTCGATGGCGGCCTGAGTGCGTGGTAATCGGCGCGACGCGAAGCGTCGTCGCTGGCCGGCGCCAGCGGTTGCGCAGCGACCGCGAGAGTTCGCACCGGGATCGCGCTTATAGATGGAGATCGAAGCCGGCTGCCGGACTGAGCCGGCATCGTGCCACGCTCAACTCTCCCGCTCCCGCTGGTAGGACGCATAGCCCGGCTGATCGACCGCGACCTTGGCCAGGGTGAGCTCCCAGAGATGCGCGGCGAGGCCCGGCGTTTGGAGCGTCATATCGCCCTCGCGGATGCGCCGGCAAAGCTCCTGGTTCAGCGCCGCGAGATCGCCACGCTGCGCCAGTAGCGCGACGAGCCTCTGATGCTCGGCCGCATCCGCCCTCGGTCCTAGCTCCAGCTCGCGGCGGGCAATATCGACGACATTGGCGGCGATCCGGGTGTGGAAAGCAAGCGCGCCGGAAAGCTGCGGCATCAGCTCCTCGCGCAGGAAGCACGCCACGGCGGCGAGGAGATCGGGGGGCTTGGGCGGGTCGTGCATGGATCTCTCCGTCAGTCGCGCGGCGCCAGCAGGCGCAGCAGGTCGATCTCTGTCTCCGACATGCGCCGCCCGATGGCGCCCCGCTCCACCGAGCGGTCGATGCCGGTGATGAATTGCCGGCCCATCATCAGGCAGTTCATGCCCCAGCGCAGCGTGGAGGCGACTTCCCAGAAAGCGGCACGCGCGCGATCGAGCCGCCCGCCCGCCGCCTCATAGCCGGCATAAAGCTCGTGGCGCTCGCCGAAGCCGCCGACCGGCTTGTCGATCTCGCCGAAGCGCCAGGAGGTGACGCAGATGTAGCCCAGATCAAGCATGGGATCGCCGAGATGCGCAATCTCCCAATCGAGCACGGCACGCACGCCCTCGGCGCCGATAATCAGATTGCCGTTGCGGAAGTCGCCATGCACCAGCGTCGCGCGCGCGGGCGGCGGCGGCACGTGGTCGCGGAGCCAGCGGAAGGCGAGCTCGAAAACCGGACTGCTATGCCCCGACTGGTCGTAGAGGCTGAAATTCTCGGTGAGGAAGCGTTCCGGCGTCACCCGGTCGAGAAAGGCAAGCGGCTCCGTATCGACGGCGTGAATGCGCGCAAGGATCTCGCCGCATTGGCGCGCGAGCCCGGGCCGGATCGCGGCGAATTCCGTATCGCGCAGGATCTTCCGTGCAATCGTTTCGCCGGTCACGAAATCCATGATGAATCCGTCACCCGCCTCGTCGGCCGGGCGGAGCACGGCACGCACCGGCGGCACTGGAACGCCCGATGCCGCCGCCAGGCGGAGCAGCTGCGCCTCTTCGACGATGCTCACCCCGGATTTCCGATCGCGCCTCAGCGCCGGCCGGGCGCGGCGCAGGACGAGCGGCACCGGTCCTGCGGGTGTTTGCGCCTCAAAGGCCCAGGTCTCCTGGACGGCGCCGCCCGACAAGGCCCGGAGCTTGGCGATCCCGGTCGCGCCGTCGATCTCGCGCCGAATAACCGCCGCGAGCGCGGTCGCGAAATCGGGCGTCATGGCAGTCAGACCCGACGCTCGGACTTTTGCGCCGACGCCCCGGCTTCCCGTTCGGCGAATTCAACGCGGCGCGGCCCCATGAAGCCGAAGAGGTGACCGGCCACCTTGCGCATCTGGATCTCTTCCGAGCCCTCGGTGATGCGATAGCGGCGGTGATGCCGGTAGATGTGTTCGAACGGCTTGTGGCGCGAATAGCCGATGCCGCCATGGACCTGCATGGCCCGATCGGCGGCCTCGCACACCAGGCG
The DNA here is from genome assembly GCA_030037055.1 of Alphaproteobacteria bacterium. Lineage (GTDB taxonomy): Bacteria > Pseudomonadota > Alphaproteobacteria > ATCC43930 > CGMCC-115725 > DAHUYF01. The sequence goes on along the minus strand of JASHRZ010000092.1, from coordinate 10,232 downwards.
ATTAGCCCAGTAATTGCACATGGAGACCTTGTCCGAGAGGCGCTTCTCCACCTCCGGCTTCGACATCTGATCCATCTCCCAGGCCGTCTTGCGGATCAGCAGGCGCAGCATCTCCGCCTGTGTCGACAGTTCAACGAGCGGCCATTGGATCGCCTGGTTCTCGGCGAGCGGTTTGCCGAAGGGCTTGCGCAGCCTGGCATAGCGCACGCTCTCATCGATGCAGTAGAGGGCCGCGCCGAGCGAGCTTGCCGCTTGGCGGATGCGGTTCTCATGGACGAAATGCTGCGCCACGGCGAGGCCCTCATCGAGGCGGCCCAGCACCGCATCCGCCGGGACCCAGACATCCGTGAAGCTGACGCGCGGATGATCGGTGGGCATATTGAAGGTCCAGAGATATTCCTCGACCTTGACCCCCGCCGCACCGGCCGGCACGAGAAAGCAGGAGATTCCCGCCGCATCGCCATCCCTGCCGCCGGTGCGGGCGAAGAGCGCGCAATGGGTGGCGACATGCATGCCCGTCGTCCACATCTTCACGCCGTTGATGAGCCAGCCCGGCACGCCGCCGCGCGTCTGGCGGACCGCGCGCGCCTCCATATGTGTCGCGTCGGAGCCGTGATCCGGCTCGGTCAGGCCGAAGGTGATCCGATATTTGCCCTCGAGCGTGCCGGGAATGAATTCCTTCTGCTGCTCCGGCGTGCCGAAATCGCGGAAGATCAGCACGAAGGGCTGATTGCCGACGATCGAGTGCTCGTTCTGCAGATCGTTGTGGAGGCCAAGCCCTTTCGCCGCGAGATGCTCGCGGATGACCGCCATCCACAGATTGGAGCCGTCCTTGCCGCCATAGTCCCTGGGCAGCGCGAAGCGGAAATGCCCGGCGCGGTCGGCGCGGCGCCGCGCCTCGGCCAGAAGCGCCTCCCATTCATGGCGCGGCAGGCCGCCGCGCTCGAAATCCGTACGCGCCCATTCGCGACGGTGATCGAAGAAGCGGATATTGTCGTCGGCCGCCTCGAGCGGCTTGATCTCCGCCTCGATGAAAGCGTCAAGCTCCGATAGGTAATCCACCAAGGGCTGCGGCAGATTGAAATCCATAATCGGCACCCTGCTCAAATCGGTCCCGGAACTTTTCGCGCGACGATGGCGGAGAGCCCACCGCACCGGCCCGCTGCTGACGAGATGCCGTTCAGCAGCGCCTTGCGCAGCGAAGGCTGATCCGATCGCGCTTGACCGATGACGACGAGCAAGTCGTTATGCTTGCGTCTTGGCGCCGCCGGCGCGCCTCCTCCTGAGGACAGGAGGATGATAAAGGGCCGTTCGCGATCCTGTCCAGCGCGCGGCACGCATGCCTTTAGGCCGCAGGGCCGACGCCAAGGACATGGTCTGCCGTGTTCCTCGCCTCTGGCGCTTTGCGCTACAGCACCGGTCGGAACATTGCCCGTCGACGGCGGGCCGAGGCCGCGGCAAGAGACTGTCGAGCGTCGCTCAGTCCGGCGTGAGATATTTGCGCGCAACGACGAGTTCCGGCCGCGGATCGCCCTGGCCCACCATCTCCACCAGCCGCATAATGGATTCGCGCCTTCTCGCCATCGCCGGCCTGCGCAGCCGCCTGCGCTCCTTTTACCGAAGCCGCCGGAGAGATGGCGGTTGCGGCGATGGGATTGCTACCTCGGCTGCCTTTGGGCAAGGGAGAACCATGCAGCGCGTGGGCGGGCCCTTGCGATAGGATTACCGCCGCCGCTCCAGCCTGAGGTCCTTCGAATAGACCACCACTCCGTCCGGCACGTCGCGCAGGATGATCGAGCCGGCACCGATGATCGAGAAGCTGCCGACAGCCACGCCCTGGATCAGCACCGCTCCGGCGCCGACATGCGTGCCGGCGCCGATGACGACGTCGCCGCACAGCACCGCCCCCGGCGCGATGTGGCAGTGCTCGCCGACGCGGCAGTCATGGTCGATGGCGGCGCGCGTGTTGATGATGGCGTCGGCGCCGATGCGCACGCCGGGCTGGATCACCGCCCCGGCCATGATCTGCGAGCCCTCGCCCAGCACCACCCCTGCCCGCGCGATGCTCGCCGCGGGATGACGCACCCGCACGAAGCCGTAGCCCGCCGCGCCCAGCCGCTCGAACACGTCGCGCCGGTGCGGCTCGCCGATGCCGCCGACGCCGTTGGCCAGCTGGTAGTCCTCGGGCTTGTAGGCGGAGAGCGCCTCCTCGCCTCCAAGCCAGGGCACGCCGTCGGGCAGCATCGCCGCGACGCTGGGATGGGGATCGATGACGCCCGACACCTCTTCGCCCGCGGCGAGCAGCGCCTCGATCACCACGCGGCCATGGCCGCCGCCGCCGATGACCAGGATCGGCGGGCTCACAGCTCGATCGGCTCGTCGGCCGCGTAGTCGCGGCCGGCAACCCGCCCCAAGGCTTCCCAATAGCGCATCGCGCTCATCCCCCCTTCGGCGCGCTTGCAGTCGAGGGCCTCCGCCGTGAAGCGCTCGCCGCGCCGGATCGCGCGCGCCGCTACCAGGGCCTTGCGCGCCAGCTCCCGCATCGCCTCTTCGCCTTCGGCCGGCACCTTGAGTGCGCTGCCGAGCGCCGCCTCGACGGTGCGGATCGCCGCTACCATCTGCTGCAGATCCGTGGGCTCAAGCGAGGCCTGGTGATCGGGCCCCGGCAAGGTCCGGTCCAGGGTGAAATGCTTCTCGATCACTGCTGCCCCGCGCGCCGCGGCGGCGATGGGCACCGCTATGCCGAGGGTGTGGTCGGAATAGCCCGCCTTCAAGCCGAACGCTTCGCTGAGCGTCGCCATGGCGCGCAGATTGACCGAGGCCGGCGGCGCGGGATAGCGGCTCGTGCAGTGCAGCAGGATGACCCGCTCGCCGAGCGCCTGCTGTCCCTCGGCGCTGCGATATGCCGCGGCGAAGGCCGCCTCGCCGGCCCCTTGCTGGCGCGGCGCGGTCATGCCGAAGGCCAGCACGCCCAACGCCGCCTCGATCTCGCCGAGCGTGCTCATGCCGGTGGAGAGGATGATGGACGCCCCGCTGCGCGCGACCGCAAGCAGTAGCGGCCCGTTGGTGAGATCGCCCGAGGAGATCTTGAGCCGGCGGAGCCCGTGGCGCCCGGTGAGCAGCGCCGCGCTCGGCAGGTCGAAGGGCGTCGACAGGAACTCGATGCTGCGCGCCCGGCAATAGGCGATGAGATCGGCATGGGCGGCATCGTCGAGCTCGAGGCGTTGCAGCATCGCGTGCTGGCTTTCCGTCACCGCCGCGTCGCGCTTCTGATACTCGGCCTTGCCCACGCTTCGCGTGGCGACGCGGTCGGCACGGAAAGTCTGGAACTTGACGATATCGGCGCCCGCCGCCGCGGCGGCATCGACCAGCGCGCGGGCGCACTCGAGCGAGCCGTCATGATTGACCCCGGCCTCGGCAATGATGAGGACGCGATCGCTCATCTCAGGCGGCTCCGGGGAGGTCGAAGAAGCGCTTGCGCGTCAAGGCGCGGAAATCGCCGATCGCGGCCAGGATCTCGACGATGCGGCGCGCGCTGTCGCCGCCGCCGTAGGGGTTGGCGATGGGACGCTTTCCGCGCCTCAGCGCCTCGGCGATGGCGACGGCGATGGCGCGGCGCTCGACCGGGCAGGAGATCACCGACTCCGCCTTGAGCCGGCCCTCCTGGCGGTCGCCGATATTGACGGTCGGCGTCCCGACCGATGGCGCCTCGTAAAGCCCGCTCGAGGAATTGCCGACCACGGCCTCGGCCCGCCGCAGCAGGCTCGCATAGACGCGCGGGCCCAGCGCCGCGAAAAGCCGCGCCTCGGCATGCACCGCGACGAAGCGCTCCAGTCGCTGCGCCAGCGCGCGGCCTTGGGTGTCCGCATTGGGCCGGGTGAAGACGAGCTGCAGCGCCCCGCCCAATTCCGCCAGCGCCGCCAGCAGCTCCTCCAGCTCGTCGAGCGCTGCGCCGCTGCTGAGCGTCGCGGGATGGAAGGTGATGAGCAGCAGCCGCTTGCCAAGATCGAGGCCGGTGGCGCGAGCAAGCGCGTCCTCGCCGAGCGGCGGCGCGCGCAGCAGGTAGTCGATGCCGGGACTGCCGACGGTGTAGACGCGCTTGGGGTCCTCGCCGAGCTGGCGCAGCCGGCGCGCGGCGGCCTCGTTGGTGGCGAAATGGAGATGCGCCATCTTGGTGATGGCGTGACGGATCGCCTCGTCGAAGGCGCCTTCGGTGACGTCGCCGCCGCAGAGATGGGCGACGGGCAGCCGGGCGACGAGCCCCGCCTGCGCCGCGGCGAGGATCTCGAAGCGGTCGCCGAGCAGGAGCAGCAGGTCGGGCCTGAGCCGGTCGAGCGTGTCCGCAAAGCCGATGACGCCGAGCCCGATCGATTTGGCGATGCCGACGGGCGTGTCGCTCGAAAGCAGCATCTCCACCTTGGCATCGACGCGGAAGCCGTCGCGCGCGATCGTCTCCAAGGTGTCGCCGAACTCCGGCGCCAGATGCATGCCGGTGACCGCAAGCTGCAGCTCGAATTGCGGCGCCGCGGCGATCTCGCGCATCGGCCAGTAGAGCAGCCCGTAATCGGCGCGGCCGCCGCTCACCACGCAGATCTTGCGGCGCGCCACGGCTCAGGCCTCGCGCTCGGGCACGAGCCCGGCGCCGCTCGGCAGGTTGATCAGCCGCCGCCCGATGCTTTCCGCCACCAGCAGCTCCATGCGCGGACAGTCGCGGTACATCGGCAAATGATGCATCAGGGTCCAGGCCGGCCGGCATGCCAGGCCTTCCTCATTGCAGCGCTGCAGCAGGCGCTCGCGCTCGCCCGAGTGCTCCTCGTCGAGCAGAAGGGCGTTGAGCCAGTAGTTGCTGCGCGCGTAGGGCGGCTCACCGACGAAGGCGACGCCGGGAACCTCGGCGAGCGCGCGGCGGTAGCGCTCGGCGAGCGCGCGCTTGGCGGCGAGGAATGCCGGCAGCTGCTCGAGCTGCGCGCAACCCAGCGCGGCATTGAGGTTGGGCATGCGGTAGTTGAACCCGACCTGGTCGTGGACGAAGGCCCAAGGATGCGCCAGCTTTGCCGTGGTGGTGAGATGCTTTGCCGCCTGCGCCAGCATCTCGTCGTCGGTGGTGATGGCGCCGCCGCCGCCGGTGGTGACGATCTTGTTGCCGTTGAAGCTGAAGGCGGCAAGCCGCGACCAACAGCCGGTCGGCCTGCCCTTGTAGCGGCTGCCGAGCGATTCGGTCGCATCCTCGATCGCCGGCAGGCCCCATTCCTCGGCCAGCGCCAGCAGCGGCTCCATGTCGACGGGATGGCCGAAAGTGTGCATCGGCACGATCGCGCGGAGTCGCCGTCCGGTGCGGCGGTTGACGACATCGCCGCCGCGCCGCTCGGCGTTGACACCGAGATAGGCCCGGAGCCGTTCGGGATCGACGCCGAGCGTGACGGGGTCGCTGTCGACGAAATGCGGCAGCGCGCCGCAATAGCGGATGGCGTTGGCGGTGGCGACGAAGGTGAGCGCCGGCGCCAGCACCTCGTCGCCCGGTTTGACGCCGGCGAGCAGCAGCGAGACGTGCAGCGCCGCCGTGCCGTTGACAATGGCGACCGCATGCGCGGTGCCCGCCGCCTCGGCCATCTGTCGCTCGAAGCGAGTGACGAAGCCGCCGACGGAGGAGACGAAGGTGCTGTCGAGGCACTCCTTGACGTAGTCCCACTCCTTGCCGGCAAAGCGCGGCTGATGCAGCGGCGCGCGCTGGATGCCCTGGGGCAGCGCCCGGCGCAGGGCGGCGATGGTGCGCTCGACGTCGAAAGCGGGCTTGAGCTTCGCCTGGGCCATCAGCGGTTGTACGCCATGCTCTTGTAGGCGCCGAGATTGGCGGGATCGCGGAACCATTGGACGGTCTCGCCGAGCCCGCGGCGCAGGCCGTCCAATCCGCCATAGCGCGGCCGCCAGCCGAGGAGGCGCGCCGCCTTGCTATTGTCCGACCACAGCCGCTCGACCTCGCTCTTGTCGGGACGCAGCCGGGCGGGGTCCTGCTCGGCGATCAGCTTTACGCCGACGATCTCGGCAATCTCGCGCGCGAGGTCGCCGATCGAGATCTCGAAGCCGCTGCCGAGGTTGATCACCTCGCCGAGCACGCGCTCCGCCGGCGCCCGGAGCCCGGCGATCAATCCTTGCGCCGTGTCGCGCACGAAGGAAAAGTCGCGCGTCGGATGGAGCGCCCCCAGCCGCACCGCGCCGGCGCCGGCGAGGAGCTGGGTGATGATCGTCGGGATCACTGCCCGCGCCGATTGGCGGGGGCCGTAGGTGTTGAACGGCCGGATGATCGTCACCGGCGTCGCGAAGGCGTCGTGGAAGGCGAGCGCCATCTGGTCGGCGCCGATCTTGGAGGCGGCGTAGGGCGATTGCGCGTTGAGCGGATGGCGCTCGTCGATCGGGACCGACTGCGCCGTGCCGTAGACCTCGCTGGTCGAAGTCTGGACGAAGCGCTCGACGCCGAGATCGCGCGCCGCCAGCAGCAGGTTGAGCGTGCCTTTGACGTTGGTATCGACATAGGCCTCGGGCGCGTCATAGGAGAACGGGATGGCGATGAGCGCGGCCAGATGCAATACGCCGCCGCAGCCCTTCACCGCGCGGCGCGCGCAATCGCCGTCGCGGATGTCGCCCGCCACCACCTCGATGGAGGCGCGCACCGCCTCCGGCAGGCGGTCGAGCCACCCCCAGGAGTTGAACGCATTGTACATGACGAGCGCGCGCACCCGCGCCCTCTGGGCGAGGAGTTCCTCCACCACATGCGACCCGATGAAACCGTCGGCGCCGGTGACCAGAACCGGGCTCTTGCTCAGCGAACTCATGCGCGCCCTGCCAGTGCCGCCTCAGGAGTAGCAGGGGTTTGGCAAATAAACCCTTAACGAGGCGGGAATATCCGTTGAACAGCCGAGCGTTCGCTGGAAAATCGATCTTTTACGCGGTTTGAATCTTTACGGGTCTTTCATACCCCTAAATTATGCTGGGAGTCTGTAAATCCAGCTGCGGAGCGACAAAGGCTCCGCGGCCGCCCGGAGGCGGCGACCGTGACAAGTTCGGCCATCAATACCGCGCTCGCCGCCAGCACCATGCTGATGAACAAGCTCGCCGCCGTCAACGCGGCGAATGCGGCGTCGCAGACCAACAACCGCCTGACGCTCATCCAGAACGACCTCAACGCGCAGCTCGACAAGAAGATCGCCCAGCTGCAGCAGGAGGCGCAGGACCCGTCGGTCACGATCCTGCAGCAGCAATCGGCGACGCTTTCCTCCCAACTCCAGACCTATCAGAGCGCCGAGCAGCAGATCGGCGCCAACAACACCGTACTCGGCGACCTGTCGCTGCAGCTCAGCTTTGTTGCCGTCGCAGCGCAATCGGGCGATGCCGGCACCTTCGACCAATCGCTGGCGGCCGCGCAAAGCGATGTCGGGATGCTCCAGGTGGTGTCTTCCACGCCCGGCCTGCAGCCCGACGGCATCGCTTCGCTCCAATACGCGGGGCTCGGCATTCAGTCGAGCGGCAGCTATGATCTCGGCACCGCGGCAGGCCAAGCCCAAGCGCTCGCCGCCGTGCAGGCGGCGCAGTCGGTGGTGCAGCAGATAGCCGCCACCAGCGCGCTCAATCAGCAGATCGCCGCCAGCGTCCAGCAAGCCCTGCAGACGCAAATTTCCGGCATCTCCACCCAGGTCGCCAATCTGCAGCAGGTCGAGCTCACCGACGCGCAGACCGAGATCGCCAACCTTCAGCAGCAGGCGCAGGAACAATACCATATCATCGAGATGAACTTGGGCAATTCCACCACCGCCGCCAACATCTTGACGAGCCTGCAGACCACCGCCAATCTCGCGGCGGTGCAGCCGGGCACCACGCTGGGAATCATCGATCCCACCCCCGGCGAGCCCGGCCTTTTCGTCGCGAATCTCACGAGCAGCGCGCCGGCGGTCAGTTCGAGCTCCTCGTCCAACTCGAGCGCAACGTCCACCGCGTCATCTTCGGGCTCCTCTTCCGCGTCAGCCTCGTCCGTCCCGAACACCTCGCTGGTCGGCTCGATCCTCTCGACCAGCGCCTGACCTGCGGCGGGAGGCGCCCGCCGGCTCAGCCTGCCGCGGCCGGTGCACCTGCCGGTGCCGAGAGTCGCTCGAGCAGCTCGTCGGTGGCGCGCTCCATCGCCGTGAGCGCACGCTGGGTCTCCGCCTGGAAGGTTTCGAAAAGCCTCCGGCGCAGCGCCGCGTCCTGCGCGCGTCCGCCGTAGAACATGGCGATGCGCGGGAGCGCGTGCAGGCTGCCGCCGGCGATCGACTGCGCCTGGCCGTAGGCGTCGCCGGCCTTGTGCAGGAAGTCGTGCATCGCCGCGTAGACGCCGGCGAAATCCGCGGTCTCGGCGTCGAACCGGGCGAGCAGCGTGCGCAGATCGGCGTACATCGCCATCGCGCGCTCACGCAGGCCCTCGAGCCGTCGGTCGCGCAGGATCTCGCCGGGGCGATATTGCGTCATGGCGCGCTTCAGCTCGGCGATGATCCGCGCGCGGTCGATCACCGCGCCGTCGATCTCGAGCGCTTCCGGCACACGCGGCGTTGCGCCGGCGATGAGCGCGCCGTCGCTGCAGTTGACGACGTTGAGCTGATAGGTGGCGATCAGGTCCATCAACATGCGTCGGCTGGCGTCGTAGACCCAGTTGGTCACGGCGATGCCGCCGAAATTGCCCTCGACCTCGAGCGGATAGCGCGCGCGCCGGGCGAGATATTTCTGCCATTTCTCGACATCGCGGTAGATCGTGCCCTCGGCGTGGTCGGGCATGCCCGGCCGGGTGCCGCAATCGGCGCCGAACAGCACGAAATCGGTGAAGCCAAGCATTGCTGCGGCGGCCATCGCCGTGTTGACGCAGGTCGGTGCCGCGCCGCTGACCGGCGCCTTGTCGCCGCGCAGGATACAGGTCGAGCTGACGCTGTCGCGCAAGAACAGGATCGTCTCGCCGAACATCGACGCGACGCGCGGATCGATCGTGGCCGAGGCGATGAGGCGTATTTGCGCGAGATCGCCGTGCTTGTTCGCCTCGCTGATCACCTCGTAGACCTGCGGGCCGTTCTCCAGCTCGCAATGGAAATCGGGTACCAGCCCCGCCCGCAGCAGCGGCCGGAGCGCGGTGCCGCCCGAGAACAGCAGGACTCGGTCGCGGATGCGGTGCAGGGTCTCGATGCCCTCGTCGAGCGACGGTCCGGCGCCGACGACCACCGCGGTCTCCGGCCGGTGGCGCCGCGGCCTGGCGTCGAGCAGCGAGAAGGAATGGTTCGAGAAGTTGGCCACCGCGTTCGTCATCATCACGATCTCGTCTTCGAAGAAGCCGCGGTTGATGTAAGCGAACTCGGCGGCGCCATGGAGCCGCTTGCCGGCCTCGGCGAAAGCCCAGAGCGGATAATGGGTGAAGACCCAGCTGCCGTCGAGGAAGGGCGTGCCGTGCGCCGCGACCCTGCCCATGATCGCGTTGACGATGTGGCCAGGGTCGAGGTCGGTAACGATATGGATCGCGCCCTCGGCCCCGTCGACCCGCTTGAGAAGCCCCTCCCAGTCGACGGAAGTGAAGGAGTGGCCGATGAATTCAAGGAAGGGCTCGACGATGATGATCCAGCGCGCGCCGGTGCGGCGGATCAGCTCCTCGAGGTGGTAGCCGAGGCCGACGCCGAAGATGATGAGAAAGGTGGGCGCCGAGACCGGGCCGCGCGACAACTCGCTGACGCCGGCCTCCGCCAGCGTGCGCTCCATGGCGCGCACGAGCCCGATGCAGACCTCGCTCACCAGCCCCGCCGCATTCGGCGATTCCATGATCAGGCGCAGCGGCTTCGCCATGAACTCGTCGACCTGCGCGCGCGAACGCTGGCGCGCGTCGCCGCCATAGATGCGCCGGTCGCCGAACAGAATGTCGGCGGGGAGGTCGCCGTCGAGGATGAGCGAGGCCTGCGCCGACTGGGCGGCGATCGCGTCCGCGAGCTGCGGAAATCGCCGAGCGAAGGCCGAGCGCGAGCGCCGGGCGCGGTCGGCGAGGCTCATGCGGCTTCCTGAAGGAGCGCTGCCCGCGAGGCCTCTTCGATGGCGCAGGCGATCGCCGCCGCGGTGTTCGCGCCGCGCGCGGCGACCGGCTCGACCGTGGCCGCGGCGCGCGCCCGCTGCTCGGGCGAGAGGGCAAGACCCGCGGCGAGGCCGACATAGTCTTCGGCCGTCGCCGCCACCAGCCG
>JASHRZ010000091.1 GCA_030037055.1 Alphaproteobacteria bacterium | reverse complement strand
CCCTGGCGCCGCCGGGAAAGAGCTTGGCATCCCTGAACGTCCCGGCACCCTCTACCTCGATTTTCCCCCAGGCAAGGGCCATGATGCGTGGGGAGCGCATCTTCGCCTCGGCGCCGACGGAGGGGGGCGATGCTTCGGACATGGCGCACGTTACTGCGGCGTTTATCGCATGTCGGAACGGTTCCTGTCGGCGAAGATGATAGCCGCCGCTCGCGCTTCGCCCCTTGATGTGGATCAAGCAGCTTGGATTGCCAAACATGTTAAGCTGCGAAGCGCAAGGAGGAATGCAACATCGGATGTATGCTCGCTGCCAAGGAGGCGCGGCGGACGGCCGCAGCCACCTTGCAACAGCGCCCGTGCACCCTTGTCGTGCTCGGGCGGCGACATGGCCCCCCACAGTAGCAGAAGCTTCAGCGCTCGTTGCCTGCGGTTCTTTGGGCCGGAAGCATTCAAGGCAGCAGTAGCAGGAGGGGCATAATGCGAGCCCTCATCGTCAGCTCCGACCGTTTCGAGGACAGCGAACTTTCCGAGCCGCTGCAACAGTTGCAGGCAAAAGGGGTGGAGGTGGACATTGCCGCGCCGCAGCAGGGACCGATCATCGGCAAGCACGGACACAGGGTGACCGCCGGCCTCGCCCTGAGCGCCGTGCGGGCGGAGCATTACGACCTGCTTCTGTTGCCCGGCGGCGAAGCACCGGCGAGCCTGCGGAAGATCCCCGAGGCAGTGGCGATCGCTCGGCATTTCCTTCAGGCCGGCAAGCCCGTGGCTGCGATCTGCCATGGGCCGCAGCTCTTGATCGCCACCGGCCTCATGGCGGGACGCACCGCCACCTGCTATCGCGCGGTGAGACAGGAGTTGGAGGCCGCAGGGGTAAACTACCTGAACCGCGAGGTGGTCGCGGACGGCAATCTCGTCACCTCGCGCCAGCCGGCCGACATTCCCGCCTTCCTGCGGGCGATCTTCAGGATCACGGGACTGTCACGCTGAGACCGGGGCAAGACCATGTATGGCTGGCAGATTCCCCCGCCCAAGAAGCCAACCAAAAGCAAGGAGGATTTCGCCCGGGAGCGCTGGGAGAAGGTCGCCTGGCTGGTGAAGGAGGGCATGCTCAAATCGGAACGAATCAAACGGGCCCTGTTGAAGGTGCCACGGGAGGATTTCATTCCAGAGCCGTACCGGGATTATGCCTATTTGGAGGTCCCTTTGCCGTTGCCCGGAGTCGCCGCGACCATCTCCTGTCCGCACAGTTACCCTCTTTTCTATGAGCCGCTGGGGCTGGACCAGGGCCATAGGTTTCTCGAGGTGGGTCTGGGCTCCGGCTATGGGACGGCGGTCGCGCGCGAGGTGGTTGGCGACGAGGGTGTGGTGGTCGCGATAGAAATCGACCCTTTGACCTTCGAATACGCCAAGGCCAATCTCGAAAGGGCCGGTTACAGGGATGTCGTGCTGATACAGGCAGACGGCGGCTTTGGTTATCCCGAACTCCAGCCATACGACAGGATCGCCATGACGGCCTCCTGTAAGGAGATCCCCCTGCCGCTGCTGGAGCAGCTCGCCGTTGGCGGAAGGCTCATCGCGCCGGTGATCGGGGCCAGCGGCCAGAACCTGACCGTCTTCCACAAATTCGCGACGGGCATTTCCCAGCAGTTCATCTGCACTGTGCTCTACGTCCATCTGCGCGGGCAGTATGGCGTTCCGGGGGAGCAGGAGTCATGAACCGGGCGCTTATCGCCGCCTCCGCGCGGACTCCAACTAGGTCCCTCATGACGGGTCAGCCCTGCGATCAGCGTGCCCCGATCGATAGCTGATGGCTTATGCTGTCGTCCCCAGGTAGCCTCGCACCGGAGGCGTTGAGAACGGAACCGCGCCGGAATCCTGGCTGGGTGAAATTAGCACCTTCTCATTTCGACAGCGGCAAGCGCCAGGACCTGAAGCTTCATTGGGGTTGACGCCCATTGGCTGCGGGAGGCCATGTCATGAGTCTGCTCGATCTGTGCCGGCGGACGGCGCGCTCGACGTTCGGCATCGAGCGGCTCCGGCCCGAGCAGGAATCCGCGATGGTCGCCCTCCTCGAGGGACGCGACGCGCTCGTGGCGCTTCCGACCGGCTTTGGAAAGTCGCTGATCTATCAAGTTCCAGCGATGATCCTCGAGCGGCCGACGATCGTCGTCTCGCCACTCATTGCCCTCATGGCCGACCAGGAGCGCGCGCTCAGGAGCCGCGGCGTCCCTGTCGTGGTGCTCCACAGCCGACTGCGTGCGGCCGAGCGTCGCGCCGCGCTCGAGCAGCTCGCAGCCGGCGGCCGCCTCGTCGTCCTCACCACGCCTGAAACGCTCGAGTCGCACGCCACTGCACCTTGTTTCGAGAGCGCTCGACCCGCGCTGCTCTGCGTGGACGAGGCTCATTGCATCTCGGAGTGGGGGCACGACTTCCGACCGTCCTACTTGCGGCTTGGCGCCGTCCGCGAGCGGCTGGGCAACCCGCCGACGCTCGCACTGACGGCGACCGCGACGCCACGCGTCCGCGGGGATATCGCCGAACGGCTTCGCCTGCGCGACCCGGTTGTGCTCATCGCTCCGGCGCACCGTGAGAACCTCCGCTTGTCTGTAGAAATCACGCCCGGTCCGGAGAAGTTCGGTGCCGCCGGGCGACGCATCCGCGTTTTGCGCAGGCCCGGGATCATCTACTGCGCCACTACCGCCGCGGTCGATCAGCTCGCGGGCGCCCTCGCGCGGGCGCGCATCCCGGTCGTGCGGTATCACGGCAAGATGCGCGCTGCCGATCGGGCGGCGGCCCAGCGCCAGTTCATGCAGCCTTCTCGACGCCTGATCATGGTCGCGACGAGCGCCTTCGGCATGGGGATCGACAAGCCGAACATTCGCTACATCGTCCATTACCAGGCCCCCGGCTCGCTGGAGCAGTACGTTCAGGAGATCGGGCGCGCTGGTCGCGACGGGCGACCGGCGCAGTGCGTCCTCTTGTTCGACAGGGCCGACCTCGAAATCCAGGAGCGGCTTCAGGCCTTGAGCCGTCCGACCGTCTGGCACCTGAGTCGGCTCGAGACGGCGCTCACCGCCTGGGCGATCGAGCACCGCGCCCCTACCGCCGCCGCGCTCGCGTACTCGGCCGGCGTGCCGGCGCGGATTGGCGAGGTGCTGCTGTCGGATCTTGAGCAGGCCGGCCTCGTCCAGCGCGATCAGGAGGGCGGAATCATCATCGCGGTACCGCTTGAAATCTTCCGAGCTGGCGCCCGCGATCTCGTGGCGAAGCTAAAGACATTTCGTTACGAGGGTGAGCGCCGGCTTGGGGCCGTCGCCGCTTACACCCAATCCGAGGAATGTCGGAGCGTGTTCCTCCGGCGGTACTTCGGAGAGGAGCACCCGCCGCGATGCGGAACGTGCGACCGCTGCCGCGCCATCCGTGCCGCCGCTACGCGTGCCGGGCCATCGCAGGAGAGCCATTCTGCAAAAGCGAGGCGCGCCCATGACCGACCAACGAGATCCGCACACTCTGGTTCCTGACCAGAAGCCTACCTGGATGCTCGGTCACAGACTCCGACTAATGTTCGACTGGTACCGGAGGAGCGCTGAACCCGCGTCGGTGGTCTTGCCGCCAGTGGTTACGGTCGACGCTGGCCGGGTTTAGGCGCCGCCGGAGTCCATACCGCTGACGCGACCGAGCGCCAGGCGCCTGTCGGCAGTCCGAAAAGGCGCGCTCCGTCCCCGGCGTGGCGAGACGCGCGGGCGGCTCGCCGCCCGCGCCATCCGGCTTATGCGCTCGGTCGAGACACTGCCTCGACGACCTCGCCGGTGAGTTCATGCGGCGCATGGAGCGCGAGGTCGCCCAGAGAAAGGATGCCCACCATCCGCTTCTGGCGATTGAGCACGGGCAGCCGGTGAATCTGTTTCTTCTCCATCAGCTGCGCCGCGTCGCTCACTTCCTGGTCGTCGAAGCAGTAGCTGATCCCCTTCGACATCGCATCGGCAGTCGTCGTTTTAGCCGGATCGCGCCCCTGCGCCACCGCCCGGCACGTGATGTCGCGATCGGTGATCATCCCGATGAGCCGATCGTCCTTGCCAACGGGAAGACATCCGACATTGAGATCCGCCATCTTCTTGGCGGCCTGCTTCAGCGACAAGTCGGGACCGACCCAAGTCACCTTCGTCGACATGATTTCCTTGACTTGCATCTTTTCCTCCTGATTTGCGGCGCCGTCCCGGCGGGGGTCTGTCGAACGCGCCGCTCGCGTCCCGTGGGCCGAGGCTGGCGCATCGAACCACACGCGAGCAAGATGATCGCGCCCCTCGCGCCGTCGCTGCTTTGATCCACATCAATGAGCGCCCGTCTCGTCCGCTTTCAAACTATGCCTGCTTCGCCTCTGGCCTGCTGCGTGCGCCCAGGCAGAGGATCGAAGCCATGGCGCCCAGACATAGTCAGGCATCGCGGCACGCTGGCGCCCAGCCGTACCGCTTCCGTGGAGTAGGCTCATGAGCGACCATCTGATCACGCAATACGAGGAAGAGCTTCGCCGCCTTCGCGAGACGGTTCTAAACATGGGCACGCTCACCGCAGAGCAGCTCGACGCCGCCGTCGCCGCAACCGAAGAGGCGAACGCCGCGCTTGCGGCGCGGATCGTCGAGCGCGAGCCCGAAGCCGATCGGATGGAG
>JASHRZ010000090.1 GCA_030037055.1 Alphaproteobacteria bacterium | reverse complement strand
ATGAGTCTTTCGCCGATGCCGTGGGCAGCGCGGTCGAGGCGCATCTCGCGGTTCTGCCGCGACAGTCGATCGCCGGCGAGAGCTGGCGCGCGCATGGCGCCATCATCACCGTCGGGAGCTGGGACGCGGCCGCGACGCTGGTCGATCGCCTGGCGCCAGAGCATCTCGAGCTGGCGCTGGACGATGCCGAGGGCTTTGCCGCCAAGGTGCGCAATGCCGGCGCCATCTTCCTCGGCCGCTACACGCCGGAGGCTGTCGGCGATTATGTCGGCGGGCCCAACCATGTGCTGCCGACCGCGCGGAGCGCACGCTTTTCCTCCGGGCTGGGCGTTCTCGATTTCATGAAGCGCACTTCGCTGCTGGCTTGCGATGCCGCAAGCCTGCAGGCCATCGGTCCAGCGGCGTTGACGCTTGCCCGTGCCGAGGGTCTCGACGCCCATGCGCTCTCGATCGCGATTCGGCTGAACCTGCCGCGCCAGGCCTGATGGCAGGAACCGACCAGCGCATCGCCAAGATCACTCTCGACGAGCGCACCGTCGTGCGCCGCAATGCCGATATCGAGCACGAGCGCGCCGTCGCCATCTTCGATCTCCTCGAGGAGAACAGCTTCGCCCCGGCCGCCGCCGTTCCGGGCCCGTTCCACCTCAATCTCGGCATCGAGGAGAGCCGTCTGGTGCTCGACATACGCTCGACCGCGGACGAATCGGTCGATCGCGTGGTGATGCCGCTGAGGCCGTTTCGCAGCATCGTCAAGGACTACTTCCTGGTCTGCGAAAGCTATTACAACGCCATCCGCACCGCGAGCCCGTCGCGCATCGAGGCCATCGATATGGGGCGGCGGGCGCTGCACAACGAAGGCTCCGAGCTGTTGCGCGAGCGGCTGGCGGAGCGGGTGACCGTCGACATCAACACGGCCCGGCGCCTGTTCACGCTGCTCTGCGTGCTGCACATCCGCGCCTGAAACCGCGATGGCACGGCTCCCTTCCAGCGTGCTGTTCGCCTGCACCTTCAACGCTATTCGCTCGCCCATGGCCGCGGCGCTGCTCAAGCATCTCCACGGCCGACACATCTATGTCGATTCGGTTGGCGTTCGCCATGCCGAGATCGATCCCTTCGCGGTCACCGTGATGGACGAGATCGGCATCGATATCGGCAAGCACCAGGCCAAGACCTTCGAGGATCTCGAGGACACGTTCTTCGATCTCGTCGTCTCGCTGTCGCCGGAGGCGCAGCATTCGGCCGTCGAGCTCACCCGCACCATGGCCTGCGAGGTCGAGTTCTGGCCAATTATGGATCTGACCGCCGTCGAGGGCAGACGAGAGGAGATTCTGGGGGTCTATCGGCTGGTTCGGGACAATTTGAGAAAGCGCATCCTGGAGCGGTTTCCGCTGGCGCCGGGACGCGGGGGATAGACTTCCGCAATAGCCTCTTGACCCGCCGCTTCCGGCCCACGATCTTGGGGCGCAGGCGGGCCCGCTTCGGGCGGGATTAACCCTACGGGCGAGGGAATGGCGAAAGAGGACCTGATCGAATTCTCCGGAACGGTGACCGAGCTGCTGCCCAACGCGATGTTCAGGGTGAAGCTCGACAACGACCATGAGGTGCTGGCGCATACCTCCGGCAAGATGCGCAAGAACCGCATCCGCGTGCTGGCGGGCGACCGGGTCAATGTCGAGATGACCCCCTACGACCTGACCAAGGGCCGCATCACCTTCCGTTTCAAATAGAAGCGGTCGGGCCGGCGCGCCGTGCCTGACCAGCGCCTAGTGCTGGCGTCGGCCTCGCCGCGCCGCCTCGACCTCCTCAGCCAGATCGCTCTCGACCCGGATACCGTCGATCCCGCCGAGATCGACGAGACGCCGCTCGAACACGAGCTGCCGGCGCGGCATGCGCTGCGGCTCGCCGAGGCCAAGGCGCGTGCCGTCGCTGCGCGCCATCCCGGCGCTTTCGTGCTCGGGGCCGATACCGTCGTCGCCTGCGGCCGGCGTATCCTGCCGAAGGCGCTCGACGGCGCGGCGGCGCGGAGCTGCCTGCTGCTGCTGTCCGGGCGCCGCCATCGCGTCCACGGCGGCATCGCCTTGGCGCTGCCCGACGGACGCCTGGTGAGGCGACGGGCCGAGACCGCGGTGATCTTCAAGCGTCTCGACGCGGTCGAGATCGAAGACTATCTCGCCAGCGGCGAATGGCGGGGCAAGGCGGGCGGCTACGCCATCCAAGGTCTTGCCGCGCGCTACATCCGGGTGATCATAGGCTCCTATTCCAACGTCGTCGGCTTGCCGTTGTTCGAGACGGTCGGCCTCCTGGCCGGGCATGGCTTCGCGCGCGCGCAACGCTTGCCGACCGCACCGCCGTGAGCGGCGAGCTGCTGATCGCCTCCTCCCCGGGAGAGCTCTGGGCCGCGCTCGTGCGGGATCGGGAGCTCGCGGCCTTGCGCGTGTTTCGTGCCGGCGCCGGCGCACGGCCAGGCGAGGTCTTTCTCGGCCGCGTGGTGGCGCTGAAGCCGGAGCTGCCGGCGGCGCTGGTCGATATCGGGGTCGACCGCGCCGGCTTTCTCAGCGCCGAGGATGCCCTCTCCCCGGCCGGTTTTGCTGCGCTCCATGAGGGCCAGGCGGTCGTCGTCCAGGTCACCAAAGAGGCGCGCGGCGACAAGGCAACCGGCCTCTCCATGCGCCTGCGGCTCGCCGGCCGCGCGCTCGAGCTGACGCCGGCGCGGCCCGGCATCGGCGCGGAGAAGACGCTCGGCACCGAGGAGCGCCGGCGGCTCGTCGCCCTCCTCGGCAAGATTGCGCGGCCCGGCGAAGGTTTCATCCTGCGTCAAGCCGCTTCCGGCGCCTCGACGGCGATGCTGGAGCAGGAGGCCGAGACGCTGCGCGCGCGCTGGCGCAAGATCGAGGCGGAAAGTCGCGCGGGCGCTCCGCCGCGATCGCTCGACGGCGGCGTCAGCCCGGTCGTGCTGGCGCTGGAGGAGTTCGCGCCCGCTTCGCCCGATGCCGTCATCCTCGACGATCGCGCCGCTTATGGAGAGGCGCGGCGCTGGATTGCGCGCCATCGCCCAGAGCTTGCCGAGCGCGTCAGCCTCCATCGCGAAGCGACACCGCTCTTCGAGGAGCGCGGCTTCGCCGGCGAGATCGCGACGGTCCTTGCACCGCGCGTCCCGCTCGCGGGCGGTGGCGGCATCATCATCGAGCAGACTGCCGCGGCCACGATGATCGACGTCGATCTCGGCGGCGCGGGCGAGCGCGGGCGAGATGCGGAGCGCGCGATCCTTGCCGCCAATCTCGCGGCGGCGAAAGAAGTGGCGCACCAGATCCGGTTGCGCGGCCTCG
>JASHRZ010000089.1 GCA_030037055.1 Alphaproteobacteria bacterium | reverse complement strand
CGGCCGAGCGCATCGGACAGCGCGCGCAGGATCTTCCAATCCTCGCGCGCATTGCCGGGCGGGAAGACGGCGCGACGGCCGAGCTGGACGCGGCCCTCGGTATTGACGTAGGTCGCGTCCTTCTCGGTATAGGCGGCCCCGGGCAGCACCACATCGGCGCGGCGAGCACCGGCATCGCCGTGATGACCCTGATAAATGACGAAGGCCTTGCCGAACCAACTGGCGTCGATCTCGTCGGCGCCGAGCAGGTAGACGATCTCGATCTCGCCGGTCTCGCATCCCTGGAGGATGGCGGCAGTGCCGCGCCCGCCCGGTCCCGGGATGAAGCCGAGATCGAGGCCGCCGACCCGCGAAGCGGCGCGGTGCAGCAGGTTGAAGCCGTTCCAGCCCTCGCGCACCATCCCGGCACGCTCGGCAAGCGTCCGCGCCAAGGCCAGGATCGCCGCACCGTCCCTACGCGCCAGCGCCCCCTGCCCCAGGATCAGCATCGGATGCCTGGCCGCTTGCAGCGTCTGCAGCCAATCGTGCTTGCCCTCGATCAGCGCGCGCAGCGTCTCGGGACCGCTGCCAAGGACGGTGACCGCGAAGGTGAGCTCCAGCGCCGGCCCGATTGCCGCCACCTTTAGGCCGCCCTGCAGCCAGCGCTTGCGCAGCCGGGCGTTGAGAATGGGTGCCTCGCGCCGCGGGTTGGTGCCGATCAGCAAGCAGGCATCGGCCTGCTCGATGCCGGCGATGGTGGTGTTGAAGAGATAGCCGGCGCGGCAGGCGGCATCGAGCGCCGCGCCGTCCTGCCGGCAGTCGAGATTGGCCGAGCCAAGCGCCATCATCAGGTCCTTGAGCGCCACCATCGCCTCGCAATCGACGAGATCGCCGGCGATCGCGGCGATGCGGCCGCCGGGCACGCCCTTCAGCCGCTCGGCGATGAAGGCGAAGGCCTCCGGCCATTCAACTTCGACCAGCTTGCCGTCGCGGCGAATATAGGGCCGGTCGAGCCGTCGGCGCGTCAGCCCGTCGACGGCAAAGCGCGTCTTGTCGGAGATCCACTCCTCGTTCACATCCTCGTTGAGCCGCGGCAGCACGCGCAGCACCTGCGGGCCGCGGCTGTCGATGCGGATATTGCTGCCGACGGCATCGAGCACGTCGACGGATTCGACCTTGCGCAGCTCCCAGGGGCGCGCCGCGAAGGCGTAAGGCTTGGAGGTCAGCGCCCCCACCGGGCAGAGATCGATGATGTTGGCGGCGAGCTCGGAGGTGAGCGCGCGCTCGATATAGGTGCCGATCTCCATGTTCTCGCCGCGGCCGGTGGCGCCGAGCTCCTCGACGCCAGCGACATCGGTGAGGAAGCGGACGCAGCGCGTGCAGTGGATGCAGCGCGTCATGCTGGTGGCGACCAACGGCCCAAAATCCTTGTCCTTCACCGCGCGCTTGTTCTCGAGGAAGCGGCTGCGGTCGAAGCCATAGGCCATGGCCTGGTCCTGCAGGTCGCATTCGCCGCCCTGGTCGCAGATCGGACAGTCCAGCGGATGGTTGATGAGCAGGAACTCCATCACCCCGCGTCGCGCCTTCTTCGCCATCTCGCTGTCGGTATGGATGACCATGCCCTCGGTCGCCGGCATGGCGCAGGACGCGATGGGCTTCGGCGCCTTCTCCTGCTCGACCAGGCACATGCGGCAATTGCCGGCGATCGCGAGGCGCTCGTGGAAGCAGAAATGCGCCACCTCGACGCCGGCCTGCTGGCAGGCCTGCAGCACCGTCGTGCCGGCCGGCACCTCGACCGCGATCCCGTTGATGGTGAGCTTGGGCATGGTTCCGTCTGTCGTCCTCAGGAGCCTGTCACCTATGCCGCTCGCCGCGAGGCGGCCTCGCGATATTCCTTGATGCGCCGCTCCAGCTCCGGGCGGAAATGGCGGATGAGGCCCTGGATCGGCCAGGCGGCGGCGTCGCCCAGCGCGCAGATGGTATGCCCCTCGATCTCGTAGGAGACCTCGAGCAGGACGTCGATCTCCTCGACCGAGGCGTTCCCCTTCACCATGCGCTCCATGACCCGCCACGTCCAGCCGGTGCCTTCGCGGCAGGGGGTGCATTGGCCGCAGCTCTCATGCTTGTAGAATTTCGCAAGTCGCGCGATCGCCTTGACGATGTCGGTGGATTTGTCCATGACGATGACCGCGGCGGTGCCGAGGCCGCTCTTGACGTCGCGCAACGCGTCGAAGTCCATCAGCACGTTGTCGCAGACCGATTTCGGGATCACCGGCACCGAGGAGCCGCCAGGGATCACGCCGAGCAGGTTGTCCCAGCCGCCGCGCACGCCGCCAGCATGGCGCTCGATGAGGTCCCTCAGGGGGATGCCCATCGCCTCCTCGACATTGCAAGGCTTCTCGACGTGGCCGGAAAGGCAGAAGATCTTGGTGCCCTCGTTCTTCGGCCGGCCGATGCCGGCGAACCACGAGGCGCCGCGGCGCAGGATCGCCGGCACCACGGCGATGGTCTCGACATTGTTGACCGTGGTGGGGCAGCCGTAGAGCCCAACCGCCGCGGGGAAAGGCGGCTTGAGGCGCGGCTGGCCCTTCTTGCCCTCGAGGCTCTCCAGCAGCGCCGTCTCCTCGCCGCAGATATAGGCGCCGGCGCCGCGATGGAGACAGAGTTCGAAATCATAGCCGGAGCCGCAGGCGTTCTTGCCGATGAGGCCTTCCGCATAGGCCTCGTCGATCGCGACCTGCAGGCGCTTTGCTTCATTGACGAACTCGCCCCGGATATAGATGTAGCAGTGATGGACGCCCATGCCGGCGCTGGCCAGGAGGCAGCCCTCCACCAGCTTCTGCGGATCGTGGCGGATGATGTCGCGGTCCTTGCAGGTGCCGGGTTCGGACTCGTCGGCATTGACCACAAGGTAGGTCGGCCGGTCGGTCTGCTTGGGCATGAACGACCATTTGACCCCGGTCGGGAAGCCGGCGCCGCCGCGCCCGCGCAAGCCGGAGTTCTTCACCTCGTTGACGATCCAGTCGCGTCCCTTGAGGATGAGCTCGCGGGTCCCGTCCCAATCGCCGCGCGCGCGGGCGCCAGGCAGGTGCCAGTCGTGCAAGCCGTAGAGATTGGTGAAGACGCGGTCCTTGTCGCTGAGCATCAGAGCTTGCCTTCGGGGAAGGAGAGATCCCTGAGCGTCTGCGGCCCGTTCTCGGGCGCCGAGGTCTGGCGCCCCTTGGCCGAGCCCGGCCGGGGCGTCTCGCCGCGCCGCAGCGCCTCGATCAGCCGCTCGGTGGCGGCGGCGTCGAGATCCTCGTAGAAATCGTCGTTGACCTGGACGATCGGCGCGTTGACGCAGGCGCCCAGGCACTCGACCTCGGTCAGGCTGAACTGCCCGTCGGGCGTGGTCTCGCCGATGGTGATGCCGAGCTTGCGCTCGCAGGCCCGCACCACCTCGTCAGAGCCGCTGAGCCAGCACGGCGTCGTCGTGCAGATCTGGAGGAAATGACGGCCGACCGGCTTCAAATTGAGCATGGAGTAGAAGGTGGCGACCTCGTAGACGCGGATGCGCGCCATGCCCAGCATGTCCGCCACCAGATCCATCGCCGCCCGCGGCAGCCAGTTGTCGTGCTGACGCTGCGCCAGGTCGAGCAGCGCCAGCACCGCGCTCGCCTGCCGCCCCGGCGGGTATTTCGCGATGTGCGCCTTGGCTTTCGCCAGGTTCTCGGGCGTAAAGGCGAAGCTTGCCGGCTGCTCGACCGGCGTCTCGCCCACCTCGCTCATCGGTCAATGCTCCCGAAGACGATGTCCATCGAGCCGATGATGGCGACGATATCGGCCAGCATGTGGCCGCGGCCGATGAAGTCGATGGCTTGCAGGAACGCGAAATCGGGACAGCGGATCTTGCAGCGGTAAGGCCGGTTGGTACCGTCGGAGACGAGATAGACGCCGAGCTCGCCCTTGGGCGCCTCGGTCGCGGTATAGGTCTCGCCGGCCGGCACGTGGTAGCCCTCGGTGTAGAGCTTGAAGTGGTGGATGAGCGCTTCCATCGAGCTCTTCATCTCGCCGCGCGGCGGCGGCGCCACTTTGCGGTCGTCGACCTTGACCGCTCCGCCCGGCATCTGCGCCATCGCCTGCTTCATGATGCGCAGCGACTGACGCATCTCCTCGAGCCGCACGAGATAACGGTCCCAGCAATCGCCGTTCTTGCCGACGGGGATGTCGAAATCCATGCTCTCATAGGCGTCGTAGGGCTGGGCCTTGCGCAGGTCCCACGGCACGCCCGAGGCGCGCAACATCGGCCCGGTCAGCCCCCAGTCGAGCGCGTCCTCGATGCCGATGCGGCCGATATCGACGGTGCGCTGCTTGAAGATGCGGTTCTCGGTCAGCAGCTCCTCGATGGCATCGATCACGCGCGGGAAGTCCTCGCACCAGGCGAGGATGTCGTCGCCGAGTCCCGCCGGCATGTCCTGATGCACGCCACCGGGACGGAAATAGGCAGCATGCATCCGCGCGCCGCAGACGCGCTCGTAGAACTCCATCAGCTTCTCGCGCTCCTCGAAGCCCCAGAGGAAGGGCGTCAGCGCGCCGACGTCGAGCCCGAAAGCGCAGATGTTGAGGAGATGGTTGAGAATGCGGGTGATCTCGGCATAGAGCACGCGCAAGTATTTGGCGCGCGCCGGCGGCTCGATGCCGAGCAGCTTCTCGACGGCGAGCGCATAGCTGTGCTCCATGCCCATCGGCGAGACGTAGTCGAGTCGGTCGAAGTAGGGCACCGCCTGGAGATAGGTCTTGTACTCGATCAGCTTCTCGGTACCGCGATGCAGCAGGCCGATATGCGGGTCGGCGCGCTCCACCACCTCGCCGTCCATCTCCAGCACCAGGCGCAGCACGCCATGAGCCGCTGGGTGCTGCGGCCCGAAATTCATCGTGAAGCTCTTGATCCGGGCTTCCGCTTCGGAGGCGGCGGTCATGGCTTCTCCTCCTTCGCCTTCTCGTCGCCGGGCAGCACGTGGTTCATGCCTTCCCAGGGCGAGAGGAAGTCGAAGCTGCGGAATTCCTGGGTGAGCCGCACCGGTTCGTAGATCACGCGCTTCTGATCCTCGTCGTAGCGCACCTCGACATAGCCGGTGAGCGGGAAATCCTTGCGCAGCGGATGGCCCTCGAAGCCGTAATCCGTGAGCAGTCGGCGGAGATCGGGGTGGTCGGAGAAATAGACGCCGAAGAGGTCCCAGGCCTCGCGCTCGTACCACCCGGCGGCGCTGTAGACGGAGACGACGGAGGGCACCGCCTGCTCCTCGTCGACGGCGAGCTTGACGCGGATCCGATGGTTGAGCTTGAGGCTCAGCAGATTGTAGACGATCTCGAAACGCTCGGCCCGGTCGGGATAGTCGACGCCGCAGACATCGGCGAGCAGCTTGAAGAGGCATCTGGGATCGTCGCGCAGGAAGCCCAGCACGCGGGCGACTGCCTCGCGCCGCACCGTGACGACGAGTTCGCCCTGGAGGACCGCGGTTGCGATCACGTCCTGCGGCAGCGACGCCGCGACGTGGTCACCGAGCTCCTGGAGCTGCCGGGTCATGCCGATCCCGCCTCTCAGCGTGCAAAGACCCGCTCGCGCCGGATCTTCTTCTGCAGCTGCAGGATGCCGTAGAGCAGCGCCTCCGCGGTCGGCGGGCAGCCAGGGACATAGATGTCGACCGGCACAACGCGGTCGCAGCCGCGCACGACGGAATAGGAGTAGTGATAATAGCCGCCGCCATTGGCGCAGGAGCCCATCGATATGACCCAGCGCGGCTCCGACATCTGGTCGTAGACTTTGCGCAAGGCGGGCGCCATCTTGTTGGTGAGCGTGCCGGCGACGATCATCACGTCGGATTGTCGCGGGCTCGGCCGGAATACCACGCCGAAGCGGTCGAGATCGTAGCGCGCGGCGCCGGTGTGCATCATCTCGATGGCGCAGCAGGCCAGCCCGAAGGTCATCGGCCAGAGCGATCCCGTGCGCGCCCAGTTCACGAGGTTGTCGAGCTGGGCGACGATGAAGCCCTTGTCCCGCAGCTCGCCGGTCGCCCGGCGCAGCAGCGCCTCCTGCTCCGGGCCAGGCGGGAGCGGCGGCAGCGTGTCGGCGGTGGTTACTCCCATTCGAGCGCCCCTTTCTTCCATTCATAGATGAAGCCGACGGTCAGCACCGCGAGGAACACGATCATCGACCAGAAGCCGAACAGTCCGATCGAGCCCAGCGATACCGCCCAGGGAAAGAGAAAGGCCACCTCGAGGTCGAAGATGATGAACAGGATCGAGACGAGGTAGAAGCGGACGTCGAACTTGCTGCGCGCATCGGCGAAGGACTCGAAGCCGCATTCATAGGGCGACAGCTTCTGCGAATCCGGATTCTGGCGCGCGATCAGGAAGGAGGCGAGCACGATCACCGCCGCGAGGCCGATGGCGACGCCGAGGAAGATCAGAATGGAAAGATATTCGCGCAGCAGACTATCCATGGCGCGGACTCCTCACTCGCCTGGCGCGCCGCGGGAACGGCGGCATGGCGGCGCCGGCGTCAACGAAGGAGACCAACGGTCCAACGCCACCCCCTGGCCATATGCGTCTCGGTCGCCGCTTCCGAAGAACCTGGTCGCCGAAATGGCGGGAGTGACGGGGCTCGAACCCGCGGCCTCCGGCGTGACAGGCCGGCGCTCTAACCAACTGAGCTACACCCCCGCGACACTTGCTCGGCAGCGAGGCTTACTAGACCCACAACCCCGGAAGTGTCAAGCGTAGGGGCCGCGGCTTTGCTGGATTTTCCGGGGCTTGGCACCGCAAGCGCGACGCGGCGGCGCGCAGTTGACGCCTGCACAAATTTTTAGGCGCGGCATCATGACGTGCGATAGCAGGTCGCCTCTCGCCAGGCGCCTCAAGCACGGCCGAGCCCGCCGCGACTATCTCGGGCGGGAGGTTGGCCGACACCGCTTATCGGAGCGCCCCGCTCGCGACTGGTGGCCGCCTCCACCGGTCCTCATCCCGGGCCATGGACGACGAGCTGGCAGCGAAAACGGTCCGAGCGAGGAGGTCGAAGCTCATTGCGAAGGCCGGAGGTCCGCGCTCGCTGCGCGTCGCGCGGCCCCTCGCGCAACTTCAGCGGCGGGGGTTCCGCCAAATCCCTCGGCGGCAAGTGCTGGTGGGCGATGAGGGGATCGAACCCCCGACCCTCTCGGTGTAAACGAGATGCTCTACCGCTGAGCTAATCGCCCGCGAGGCTGGCCGAACCATAGCATGAAAACGCCCCGGTCGAGGCGGCAAACTCGGGAATGTAGGCGGGGCAGCGGCGTGCTTACTGCACCGCTTCCTTGAGCTGCTTGCCGGCGCGGAACTTGGGCTGCTTCGAGGCGGCGATGGCGATCTTCTCGCCGGTGCGCGGGTTGCGTCCCTCGGATGCGGCACGCTGCGTGACGATGAAGGTGCCAAATCCGACGAGGCGTACTTCGCTGCCCTTTTTCAATTCGCCCGTGATGCAATCGAACACGGCATCCACCGCCTTCTCGGCTTCCTGCTTCTTGAGACCGGTGGAATTGGCAACGGCATCCACGAGTTCATTCTTGTTCACGAGCGCCCCCTTGTCCTCGATGCCACGGTCTGGTCTGCCGCGCGGCAGTTTAGATCCCAGCTCTCGACGCCGTCAATCGCCCAGCGTCGCTGTTTCTACCTTCGAAATCGTCGCGAGAGAGCTGCGCCGCCATCCTCGCGAGAACGGCGGCGCCGAGAACGATATGCCCGTTGCGTCTCAATGCGTGAGGAGACCGGGGCGATCCTCGCCGGGCTTCGGCAGCACCCTCTGCGCCTCGCTCTCCTCGCTCCACTCGATCGGCTCCGGCGGACGCACCAGCGCGTGCTTTAGCAGCTCGTCGGAGGCGGCAACCGGAATGATGGTGAGACCGCGCTTGACGTTGTCGGGGATCTCGGCGAGATCCTTCTCGTTCTCCTTGGGGATCAGCACGGTCTTCAAGCCGCCGCGCAAAGCGGCGAGCAGCTTCTCCTTCAATCCGCCGATCGGCAGCACGCGGCCGCGCAGCGTGATCTCGCCGGTCATGGCGATGTCCTTGCGCACCGGGATGCCGGTAAGCACAGAGACGATCGAGGTCACCATGGCGACGCCGGCCGACGGCCCGTCCTTGGGCGTGGCGCCCTCGGGCACGTGGACGTGGATGTCCTTCTTTTCGAAGACAGTGGGCGCGATGCCGAAGGCGAAGCTGCGCGACTTGACGTAGCTTTCCGCCGCCTGCACCGACTCACGCATGACGTCGCCGAGCTTGCCGGTCGCGGTCACCTTGCCCTTGCCCGGCACGGTTACCGCCTCGATCGACAGCAGTTCACCGCCCACCTCGGTCCAGGCGAGGCCGGTGGTGACGCCGACAAGATCGGTCTCCTCGACTTCGCCGTAGCGGAAGCGACGCACACCGGCGAACTTCTCGAGATTGCGCCGCGTCACCGTGATCTTGGCAAGCTTGCGCATCAGGATGTCCTTGATCGCCTTCCGCGTCAGGTTGGCGATTTCGCGCTCGAGATTGCGCACGCCGGCCTCGCGCGTGTAATAGCGGATGAGGTCGCGCAAGGCATCGTCGGTGACGTTCCATTCGGTCTTCTTGAGTCCGTGCGCCTTCATCTGCTTGGGGATGAGATGGCGCTTGGCGATCTCGACCTTCTCGTCCTCGGTATAACCGGGGAGCCGGATGATCTCCATG
Source organism: Alphaproteobacteria bacterium (assembly GCA_030037055.1). GTDB lineage: Bacteria > Pseudomonadota > Alphaproteobacteria > ATCC43930 > CGMCC-115725 > DAHUYF01. The sequence continues at coordinate 1,454 of JASHRZ010000089.1, read as the reverse complement.
CGGTCGAGCAGCGGCTGCGGCATGCGCAGCGTGTTCGCCGTGGTCACGAACATCACGTCCGACAGGTCGTAGTCGACTTCGAGGTAGTGGTCGCTGAAGGTCGAGTTCTGCTCGGGATCGAGCACCTCGAGCAAGGCCGAAGACGGATCGCCGCGCCAGTCGGCGCCGAGCTTGTCGACCTCGTCGAGCAGGAAAAGCGGGTTGGACAACTTCGCCTTCTTCATGCCCTGAATGACCTTGCCGGGCATCGAGCCGATATAGGTGCGGCGATGGCCGCGGATCTCGGCCTCGTCGCGCACGCCGCCCAGCGACATGCGGACGAAATTGCGGCCCGTGGCGCGCGCCACCGACTTGCCGAGCGAGGTCTTGCCGACGCCGGGCGGACCGACGAGACAGAGGATCGGTCCCTTCACCTTGCGCATGCGCTGCTGTACCGCGAGGTACTCGAGGATGCGCTCCTTCACCTTCTCCAGGCCGAAATGATCGGCGTTGAGCACCTTCTCGGCGCCCTTGATGTCGCGCTTGATCTTGGTGCGCTGATGCCAGGGAATCGACAGCAACCAGTCGAGGTAGTTGCGTACCACCGTGGCCTCGGCCGACATCGGGCTCATAGTGCGCAGCTTCTTCACCTCGGCCTGCGCCTTGTCGCGCGCCTCCTTGGAAAGCTTGGTCTTGTTGACGCGCTCCTCGAGCTCGGCCAGCTCGTCGCGCCCATCCTCGCCTTCGCCGAGCTCCTTCTGGATCGCCTTGAGCTGCTCGTTGAGGTAATACTCGCGCTGCGTCTTCTCCATCTGGCGCTTGACGCGCGAGCGGATGCGCTTTTCGACCTGGAGCACGCCGATCTCGCTCTCCATGTAGCCGAAGACCTTCTCGAGGCGCTCGGAGACAGTGTCCGTCTCGAGCAGCTCCTGCTTCTCGGGGATCTTGAGCGCGAGATGCGAGGCGAGCGTGTCCGCGAGCTTGCTGGCATCCTCGATCTGGTTGATCGACACCAGCACCTCGGGCGGGATCTTCTTGTTGAGCTTGATGTATTGCTCGAACTGGGAGACCGCGGTGCGCGCCAGCGCCTCGAGCTCCTGCTGCTCGCCTACCTTCTCCTCGATCGTCTCGGCATAGGCCTGGAAGAAGCTCTCGTTCTCCGTGAAGCGCACGATGCGCGCGCGTTGGCCGCCCTCGACCAGCACCTTGACCGTGCCGTCCGGGAGCTTCAGCAGCTGCAGCACCGTGCCGATCGTGCCGACGGAATAGATGTCCGCCGAAGTCGGGTCGTCCTGGGCGGCGTTCTTCTGGGTGACGACCAGGATTTGCTTGTCATCCTTCATCACGTCCTCGAGCGCGCGGACCGATTTCTCGCGGCCGACGAAGAGCGGCACGATCATGTGCGGGAAGACGACGATGTCGCGCAGCGGCAGGACGGGATAGAGAGCACCGCGGGAAATTTCGAACATGACTCC
>JASHRZ010000088.1 GCA_030037055.1 Alphaproteobacteria bacterium | reverse complement strand
GTCACCACCGCGCTCGCCGGGCGCACCGAGCATCGGGCGCCGATCGCCGGCGGCGTGCGCGTCGGCGGCTTCGGCGGCCGCGATGCGCTCGCCCGCTACCTTGCCGCCGAACGCGTGGGCCTCGTCATCGACGCCACCCACCCCTTCGCCGCGCGGATCTCGGCCGAGGCGCAAGCGGCCTGCATGATGGCCGGCGTGCCACGCCTGAAGCTGCTGCGCCCGGAATGGAAGCGCCATGCCCTCGACCGCTGGATCGAGGTGGAGGACCTCCCCGGCGCGGCGCGCGCGCTCCGCCGGCTCGGCCGGCGCGTCTGGCTCACCGTTGGGCGGCGCGATCTCGACGCCTTCGCCGGCCTGACCCAGCATCACTTCCTGGTGCGGCTGATCGAGCCGCCCTCGGCGCCGCTGCCGCTCGCCTCCTGCGAGCTGCTGCTGGGACGCGGCCCTTTCCATCCGGCGGGGGAACGGCATATCCTGGAGCGCTATGCCATCGAAGTGCTGGTCGCCAAGGCGAGCGGCGGCGGCGCCACCGAGGCGAAGCTCATCGCCGCGCGCGAGCGCGGCCTGCCCGTGGTGATGGTGCGCCGGCCGCCGCCGGCGGCGGGTGAGCGCGTCGACAGCGTGGCGGCTGCGCTCGACTGGCTCGCAGCTCGGCTGGCCGGAGCAGCGGCGCGGGAGAGCGAGGAGGCACGGTCATGAGTAGAGGCATCGGCCGCTGCGCCCTGGTGGCCGCGCTGCTCGGCCTGGCGCTGGCGCCGGCGCGGGCGCAGGAAAGGCTGTTCGACTGGAGTTCGCTGGCGAGCGCGGCCGCCGAGAACAAGACCGGCGACGTCGCCAACTTCCTGCGCCAGGGCCAAAGTCCCAACTTCCTCGATCCCAGCGGCCGCGCGCCGCTCGACTATGCCGCGAGCTTCGGCAATACGACGATGATCAAGCTGTTGCTCGATAGCGGCGCGCGGATCGATTACCGCGACAAGTTCGGCGCGACGGCGCTGCACTGGGCGGCGGAGGCCGGCCAAGTCGAGGCGATCGTCCTATTGCTCCAGGCCAAGGCGCCGGTCGACGCGATCAACCACCAGGGGATCACGCCGCTGATGCTGGCCGCGGGCGCCAACAAGGGCGAGGCGGTGAAGGCGCTGCTCAAGGCCGGCGCCGATCCCAAGAAGCAGGACTTCACCGGCCGCGACGCGACGAACTTCGCTGCCGGCCATGCCAACGCGCTGCGCGCGCTGCAGGCGGCGCCGTCGGGGTAGAGTAGCTCACGCCGCTTGGCGGCCCGAGCGTCAACCTCCCAGCCGCTGGCGCAAGACGCCGAGGATGACGGCGAGGTTGTCCGTGCCCGGATTGCGTCTTTTCGACAGCATGCGGTGCAGGCTCATCGCAGGCTTCGTCGTCTCGGCGGTGTCCGCATCGTGACATCCATGGTCGCGTTCACGAGATCGGGCATTACGTAGCCCGCGGCATGCGGCTCGCCGTTAAGCCGAAGTTCTTACTTCAAATCGGCGAAAGGCGAGTCGTGGCAATGGGATAGCCGGAAATACGCCCGGAGATGTACCCATGTAATTCGGCATTTTCGGTATTCCCAAAGGCGCAAAGCTGTGATTCGATGGGGACATGTATATCGAGAGCGTACCCAATCGAGATTCGCCGCCAGCCGTGCTGTTGCGCGAGAGCTACCGGGAGGGCGGCAAAGTCCGCAAGCGGACGCTGCTGAACCTCTCGCACTGGCCGCCCGAGCTGATCGAGGGCTTCCGCGTGCTGCTGAAGGGCGGACATGTGGTGCCGGGCGAGGGGCTGACGATCCATCGCTCGCTGCCGCACGGTCACGTCGCCGCGGTGCTTGGAACGGTACGCCGGATCGGCCTCGACCGCTTGCTCGGCCGGCCACAGCCGCGGCTGCGCGATCTCGTGCTGGCGCTGCTCACCGAGGGCGACAAGACGATTTCCACGCCTTACGCGGGGGCCGCGAGGAGATCGGCAATCTGGCGAGGTCGCTGGAGATCTTCCGCGACCACGCGCTGCGCCTGGAAGCGGCGGAACAGGAGCGTCGCGCCGCCGAAACGCGCGATGCTGAAGCGCGCGCCGCCGGCGAACGCGCCACGCGGCGCTGCCTATCGCCGACGAGTTCGAGGCGTGCGTGAAGGCGGTGGTGAAAGCGCTCTCTGCCGGCTCTGGCGATCTGCGCGACATGGCCGAAAGTATGCGCGGGACGGCACAGGATACGAGCCAAGGCTCCGTCGTCGTCGCCGGCGCGTCCGAAACTGGCCTCGTCCAACGTCCGAACCGTCGTCACGGCGTCGGAGGAGCTCGCCTGGCGGCGCGCGTACTGTCGAAGGCGACCGAGCTCGGCACCCAGGCCGACCGGCTGCGCAGCGAAGTCGACCAGTTCCTGCGCGGCATCCGGGCTAAGTAGTCAGGGATCAGAGATCAGGAATCACGAACAAAGTCCATCTCATTCCTGATCCCTAATCCCTGATCCCTGGTCCCTGACGCCGACGGTCCGGCCGGGGAAACCCGCAGCGTCGAAATAGAGCGTGGCGCCGACGCGCTGCTCCACCACCACCGTCTGCAACCCATCGGCAGTGCGCGCCGAGGCGATCCGGTGCGACGTCACCGGCGGCAGCGCACCGCCCGGCAGCGCTTCGGCGATGACGCGGCCCAGCAGCTTGCCCTTGGCCTTGATCTCGAGCCGCAGTAGATAGGCCAGCGTCTTGCCGATATCGGCGTTGCTCACGGGCGCGGGATCAGCGAAGCCGGCTTTGAAATCCGGGCCGCTCGCCGCCATGAAGTTCATGGTCTCGGCGCGCGAGAAGCTGCCATGCATGCCTTGGCCCTGCTGCAGCCCGGTATCGGCGATCTCGGCCGTGCAGCGCAGCGGCGCGTCGCAGCCTGCGGCAAAGCTGCGGAAGTTCACGGCGATTGCCGGCATTGGCGTCAATGCCGAGCCTTTGAGGTTGATTGCGGCCAGCGGCAAGGCGCCGGCGAAGCGGCCGAGCGCGGGGTCGACGAAAAGGCCGCTGACATAATCCTCCGCCAGCAGCGTCGCGACGACACGCCGGGCAAGCGCTCGGTCCTTGCTCGGGAGGTAGACGAGATCGGAGCCGCCATTGGCCGCTACCACCACCTCGGGATGGCTGGGATCGGCACCGATGAGCCCGTTGCTGATCCTGGCGTGATGGCCGGGCTCGAGGCGCGCATTGTGGTCGTCGGGATCCCACAGCGGCAGCCCAAGTGCCGTCGCCAGGTCGATGGCGAGAAAGCCCGGCGGCAGCGTGCCTTCGGGCACGTCGGCGTAATGCGCGCGCGCGGCGGCGCTGGTCTTGCTTTCCTTGGCGATCGTGGCGAAGCCGTGATCGGCGGCAACGATGATGTCGGTGGTCTCGGCGAGGCCGAGCGCCACGAGTGCTGCTTCAAGCTTGGCGAGATCGTTGTCGGCGTTGCGGATCGCGGCGAGCGAGGTCGGGCCGTTGATGCCCGGGCTCAGTCGGCCGAGACTGTCGCCTTGATAATGCTGCGTGCCGTCGGGATCGCGCGACCAGAACACCATCATGAACGGCCGGTGCCGCGCCTTGAGCAGCGGAAGCACCACCTTGGTCGCCACTTCGACGAACCAGTTTTGCTGCTCGACATTGGCACTTTTGGTGCCGGGCGTCGTCGCGTCGCCGGCCCGGCCGTTCTCGCCGCGCGGCGGCGCCGCAAGCGGCAAGCCCGCCGCCCGCAGCGCCTCGGCCACCGCTGGCGCCAGCGGGATGCCGCGCGCGCTGCCGGTCGCGTCATCGACGATGATGGTGGGCGCGCCGCTGCGGTCGGTATGGTCGAAGATCAGCGTCGGGCCGAGCTTGCCGATGGCGGCGGTGCCGAAGCCTTTGGCCCGCGCCGCCTTGAGCACCGTCGTCTCGTCGAGATAGTCGCCGGCGAAATGCTCGTCGACGTCGCCGAGCACCGGGTCGCTCTCCATGAAGGGAGTCAGGCTGTCGCCGGCGCCGGGCACGGGAAAGCCGGTATAGATCGTGTTGCCGAACTCGCCGGTGTCGCCGAGGTAGTGTCCGGTGGCCATGGCCGAGGCGTTGGGGGTGGTGAAGGTCGGAAAGAGGGCGTGCGGATTCCTGAAATCGACGCCCCGGTCGCGCAGCGCCGCCATGGCGGGCGCGGTCTCACGGCTCACCATGGCCGCACGCAGCCCGTCGGGGACGAAGAGGATGACATTGTGCGGCGGATCCGCTGCCGCTTTCGGCACGGCACCGGCGAGCGCAATCAAAAGCAATGTCAGCGTGCCCAGAGCGACGCGCATTGTCACCTCCGCAAAGTTCCGGGCCGCACCATAGCAAATCCTGTTGAGAAGATCTGTTACAGTCGCGCAACGCATTTCCGGCGTCGCCGATGCGCGGTAGCTTTGCGTTAACCAATTTCCTCCTAGCTTATGCTAGAGGCTGCTAAGAGGGCGGACCCATGAATACTGTACAGACCAACGTGCGCGTCGCCGAAAGCGACCGGCAGCTCATCATCCAAGTGGCGCAGAAGCTGCGCAGCGATGCCGATTTCCGCGCGCGGCTCGCGGACTTGCTGGCGGACCGGCCGAGCGGAATTGTGGACGAGCGGATCAAGCAGCTCGAGCAGCGCGTCAACTGGCTACTGTCGGGCGCGATCGTGGTGCCGCGCGCCGCGCCCGGCGTGATGCGGCCGGCGCCGTCCAGCCTCCGGTCCCGTGGCCTCGCCGCCGACGGCGATTAGACTGCCCCTGCCCGACGCCGCCAGGCTGTGCTAGGAGCCTTGCCGCCAGCGGAAGGAAGGCTGCGTGTCGCCAGTCCTGCGTCTTATCTATCGCCTCTACGAGGTCCGGCTGCGCCGTCAGGTCGCCAAAGAGCCGATGCCGCGCCATGTCGGCATCATCCTCGACGGCAACCGCCGGCACGGCCACGCGCATGGCATCACCGAACCCCAGGCGATGTACCGCCTCGGCGCCGAGAAGCTCGACGACATCCTCGATTGGTGCGCCGAACTGTCGATCCCTGCTATCACGCTCTGGGTCTTCTCTCCCGATAATTTCCGCCGGTCGCCTTCAGAGGTCTCCGGCATCCTTGCCGCCATCGAGGCGAAACTCGCGACGCTCGCACACGACCCCTTGATCCACCGCCGGCGTGTGCGGGTGAAGGCGATCGGCCGGTTGCCGCTGCTGCCGTGCTCGCTGCTGGCGACGATAGCCGAGGCCGAGCGTGCCACCGCCCTCTATGACGGGATGGACCTCAATATCGCCGTCGCCTATGGCGGCCGCCAGGAGATCGCCGATGCGGTGCAGCAGCTTCTGCGCGACAGCGCGGGCGAGGGCAAAAGCCTCGCCGAGGCCATCGCCGCGGTCACGCCCGATGCCATCGCGCGGCACCTCTATACGGCCGGCTTGCCGGATCCCGACCTCATCATCCGCACCAGCGGCGAGATCCGGCTCTCCGGCTTCCTGCTGTGGCAGAGCGCGCACAGCGAGTACTACTTTACCGACGTGTTCTGGCCCGCGTTCCGCAAGCTCGACTTCCTGCGTGCCATCCGCAGCTTCCAGGAGCGTCAGCGCCGCTTCGGCGCATGAGCGCGCTTGCCCGGCGCCGTGCATCGGCTTAATTGAGCGGTGCGCGGCGAGCGGAGGACGGCAGTGGCGGATGCATCGGCGGAGCGAGCGGCGGCGGCCCCGGTCAGCGGCTTCGCGCGCGCGCTCGCGGCAGGACGCTTCGTCATCACCGCCGAGCTGGTACCGCCCGTCTCGACCGATCCCGCCGATATGCTGGCGCGCGCCTTGCCGCTGAAGGGCCTCGCCACCGCCGTCAATGTCACCGACGGCGCCGGCGCGCGCGCTCATCTCTCGGGTCTGGTGGCCGCGCGCATCCTGCTCGAAAACGGCATCGAGCCGATCCTGCAGATGACCTGCCGCGATCGCAACCGGATCGCGCTCGAGAGCGACCTCCTCGGCGCGCTCGCCTTGGGCCTCCGCAACATCCTGGTGCTGACGGGCGACGATCCCAAGTCCGGCAACCAGCCCGAGACCAAGCCGGTCTTCGATCTCGACAGCCGCGCGCTGCTGGCGCTGGCGGAGCGCATCAGCCGCGAGCGGATGCTGCCGCCGAACCAGCCGATCAAGGGGCCGACAGCGCTGTTTCTCGGCGCCAGCGATCTTCCCGTCGATCCGCTGCCCGGCTGGGTCCCGAGCGGGCTGCTTGCCAAGGCGGAGGCCGGCGCGCGCTTCGTGCAGACGCAGTTCTGCCTCGATATGGGCGTGGTGCGGCGCTGGGCGGCGCGGCTCAGCGAACACGGCCTGACCCGGCGTCTCAGCCTGCTGGTCGGGCTCGCGCCCATTCCCTCGGCGCGCTCGGCGCGCTGGATGCGCGAGAAGCTCTTCGGCACCATCATTCCCGATGCGGTGATCGCCCGGCTCGAGCAGGCGGCCGATCCGCGCCGGGAAGGTGTTTCGATCTGCGCCGAACTGCTGCGCGAGCTGGCCACGATCCCCGGCATCGCCGGCGCGCATCTCATGGCGCCGCAGAACCCCGCCGCCCTCCCCGAGGCGATCGCCGCTTCGGGCGTCCTCGCGCCGCTCCATTGATCATCGCGGCGGCGACGCCCGAAATTCCCTGGCCGGCTCGCCGGCAATGTCAGGTGCACGGGGATTAGAGCGTGTTTCGTTCGGACGCAATCGTAAACGGACCCCGCGCAAGCGGCGGTCGGAGTCACGCATCTCATAGGGGAGGGGCCGCCTAGCCGAACTTCGCGCATTCGACGCGGCGATTTCGAGACGGCGCGAAGCAAGTCGTTGAAGCTCGGCGCGGCGCGCGCCCAGGCGCCTACGGCGTGGCGGCTGCTTGCGGTCGACCTCGCGGACGACAGAGCGACACTCAGCTTCCGGCTCGATCGCGACAAGCTCCGACAGGCGCGCCGGCGCGAGGGGCGCTATCTCCTGCGCACCAACTTGACCGAGACCGATCCGGC
>JASHRZ010000087.1 GCA_030037055.1 Alphaproteobacteria bacterium | reverse complement strand
TCGTGTTCATGGATACGACGAGCCTCTACTTCGAGGGCGAAGGCGGACGGACGCTCGGCCGGCACGGCTTCAGCAAGGACCATCGTCCCGATTTGAAGCAGATGATCCTTGTCGTGCCGATCGACGGCGACGGGCGCCCGGTGTGCTCGGAGATGTGGCCGGGCAACACCGCCGATGTCGCGAGCTTGCTTCCCGTGATCGATCGCTTGCGCCGGCGGTTCGCCATCGGCCGCATCTGCATCGTCGCCGACCGCGGCATAATCAGCGCCGAGACCATAGCCGGGCTCGCGGCGCGCGATCTTCTCTACATCCTCGGCGTGCGCGAGCGCACCGACAAGCGGGCCACCCCTATGAGATATGTGACCCCGACCGCCGCTTGCGTGGGGAGAGGCACATCGGTCCGCTGACGATTCTCTTCGAACGAAACACCCCCTAGAAGAGAGCCGTCGGCCCGACCCGCCTTGCGCTTGCCGTCTGCGCGCTTTGCAACGCTGGGAGCACAAGGCAGGCCGTAAGGCAGCGCATCAAATTCGGGGTCGAAGCCCAAGGCCTTGAAACGGCCGGCTATCTGGACGCGCGTCATGACGGACATGCGGAGATCCAGCAGCGCACCTAGGAGAAAGCCCTCAACCAAAGAAGCTGGAACCTGGTCCTTCCTGCGCGAGGCCCAGCGATCGGGGTGATGACGCGGCCGGCCGCGACCTGCACCGCAGGCCGGCTCGGGCCTGGGCGAGCGGCGACAGCGGGTTGTGGAGAATGATTTCAAAGCTGGTTCAGCGATCAGGCAGCTTCTATCATCACGTCGTCTTCCCTGGGAGGCTGTCCGATGGCAGTTTACGTAAAGCGGGCGCGCAAGCGCCACCGCGCCGAAAGGCCGAAGCGCCAGCGCGGCGCCGTGCGCGGCGTTACGGCGATGGCTCCGTCCGCCGCGGAGGAACTCAAGCGACCCTTCGATGAACCGGCGACGCCGCCGCAAAAAGCGAATGTTTCGGTGCAAGAGCCGGTTGCACAACCGCCCGCGGCGGAAGATGAGGAGGCCTGCGGCCTGCCGGACGCGCGCAGCACGCCGGCCTCGGATCTGCATTGAGCTGTCGTTTCCGGCGACAGCCGACAGATCGGTCGATCGCCTCGCGCCGGTGGCGCGCTACAGGAGTTCCGCGGCGGGATTGATGGTGACGCTCAGCGGGGCCTCGCGGGAGACTGCCTCGATCAGCTCTGCGCTCAGCCGATGCGGCGCTTTGCGCACGAGATCGGTCAGCGAAAGAATGCCGACGAGATGCTCCTTGCGGTCGAGGACGGGGATGCGCCGGATCCGGTTTTGCTCCATGAGCAGTATCGCCGCCGACAAGTCGTCATCGTCAAAGCAGTAAGCGACGCCTTTCGACATGATGTCGCGAGCCTTGGTGACGGCGGGATTACGCGCGTCCGCGACCAGGCGGCAAGTGATGTCGCGGTCGGTGATAATTCCCATAAGACGGCCTTTGTCGCAGACGGGGAAATAGCCGATGCCTTGCCTGTCCATGCGCTGAGCGATGTCCTTGACGGACTGGCTCGGACGCACCGTTTCCACATCCCGTGACATGACTTCATGCACCTTCATCACTGCCTCCTTCGCCTGCGTCCGCTCATCGAAGGCCGGCGCCGTCCTTCTCCGGCGTGAACGCGACGTAGCGGTTCGCGCCCTGCCGGTTGATCAGCAGCAGCGCGGTGGTGCCGGCTTGCAATCTTTGCAGCCGCTCGACCACTTGTTTCGGCGTGGTCACCGCCTGATGATCGATCGACTGGATCACGTCTCCCGCCAGGAGATCGAGCTCGGCAAACGGGCTGTCATCGGCCACGTCGGTGACAACCACGCCCTTGACGTTTTTGGGCAGGTCGAGGTGCCGGCGCAGCTCGTCGCTGAGCGGGGCGAGGCCGAGGCCCAGCACACTCGTCTTCTTTTCGGACGGCGCTTGCTCTTCGCCTTCGGCGGCAGCCCCGATCTTCTCCGGCATCTGGCCGATAGTCACCTGCAGCGACAGCGGCTTGCGCTCGCGCCAGAGCTTGAGGGTGGCCTTGCGGCCCGGCGGCGCCTCGGCGGTGGCGAGCGGCAGCTCACGAACCGAACCGATCGGACGGTCGTTGAACGACAGAATCACGTCACCCGGCGCGATGCCGGCTTTGGCCGCGGGCCCGCCCGGCGTGACGCCGGACACGAGTGCGCCGGCGGTGCTCGGCAACCCCAGAGCCTTGGCGAGTTCGTGGGTCACCTCCTGGATCTCGACGCCGAGCCAGCCGCGCACGACTTTGCCGGACTGCCGCAACTGCTCGATCACCGGCCTTGCCCGGATCGAGGGTATGGCGAAGCCGAGGCCCACCGAGCCGCCGCTCGGGGTGTAAATGGCGGTATTGATGCCGATCACCTCGCCGGCGAGGTTGACGGTCGGGCCGCCGGAATTGCCACGGTTCAAAGACGCGTCGATCTGCAAGAAGTCGTCGTAAGGACCCGCCTGGATGTCGCGGCCGCGCGCGGAGATGATGCCGAAGCTCACCGTGCCGCCGAGGCCGTAGGGATTGCCCACCGCAAGCACCCAATCGCCGACCCGCGCCGCGTCGCTGTCGCCCCAGGGAAGGGAGGGAAGCGGTTCCGGCATGTCGATCTTGAGCAACGCCAGGTCCGTCGGAACGTCGCGGCCGATCAACCTCGCCGCGTGCTGGCTGTTGTCCCGGAGCAGCACGGTGATCTTGCGGGCATTGGCGATAACGTGATCGTCGGTGACGATGTATCCGGCGGGATCGATAATGAATCCGGAGCCCAGTGCGATGCGCCGCAGCTTCGGCGTAATCGGTGAACCGCGTTCGCCTTGCCGCTCGAAGAACCGGCGAAGGAAATCCTCGAGCGCCGATTGCGGTGTCTCCTCTTCCTCCTCATGCGCGTGCGGCTTTTCTATCGCCGCGACGCTGACCGTCGCCGGCATCACGGCATCGACCAGCGCCGCGAAGCTCGGCAGCGGGGTGATTGCCGCGGATCGCGTCTCTACCGGCGGATCCACTTGAACGGCCGTCTGTGCGCAGGCCGCCGCGCTCGATGCAAGCATCAGACCGGCGATGGCCGCCATCAGCGGGGCGCGCCCACCTCCCAAAAGCCGCGATCGTTTGGAGAACGGAGACGGCACGCTTCAGCCTCCTTGGTTGGGCCAACCAATTCGCCGACGCAATCGTCTCCGAAGGCGTCGGACCGGCGGCGTGACATTTGCGCCGCGGATCGCCTCGTGGTCCGAACTGGGTGGCTCGAATGATGGATACAGCAGGCGCCGCCAGCACCGCGTTGATTCAAATCAATCAACCGACGAGCGACCCGTCGGCGCAGCGGATGCTGGAATGTCTTGACCTGGCTCAAGGCATGACAGCGTGAGGCATGTCATAGAGGCTCGCAGCGCGGGCGCCATCACGAGAGGCCACGCTGCCATCGAGGCTGTCCGACGGCCTTAGCCGGCGAAGTTTCCCCGGGCTGTGGGGCGGCGTTCTCTTCGCCGGTGCCGCCGCAACAGTTCCTACAGGCGAGGTCTTGGCGATGCGGACTCCGGTACTTGACAGCGGCGCGTCGCAGGACGGCATAACGCTGTTCCTCAGTGGAGACGTCATGCTCGGAAGGGGCATCGACCAGATCCTGCCTCATCCGAGCGACCCACGCCTCTTCGAGTTTCACGTCGCCTCTGCGGCGACCTATGTCGAGATCGCCGAGGCGGCAAACGGTCCTATTCCACGGCCGGTCGATTTCTTCTACGTATGGGGCGACGCGCTCGTGGAGATGCAACGTCGGCGACCCGACGCGCGAATCATCAATCTCGAGACCAGCATCACCAAAACCGGAGAGCCTCTGCCCAAGGGCATCAATTACAGAATGAGCCCTGACAACGTCGGCGGTCTCACCGCGATGCAGGTCGATTGCTGTGTTCTCGCAAACAATCACGTGCTGGATTGGGGCAGTTCGGGGCTTCTCGAGACCCTCGCGACTCTGAGGCAGGCGCAGATTGCCACTGCCGGCGCGGGTCGCAGCCTAACGGAGGCCGCGGCCCCGGCCGTGCTGCGCGCACCGGGCGGAGGAAGGATCCTGGTCTTCGGTTTCGGGGCGTCGAGCAGCGGCGTTCCCGCAGAATGGGCCGCCGGCGAGGACACCCCCGGCGTCAATCGTCTTGAGGACCTCTCCGACGGGGCGATTGCCCGCGCGGCGCGCGCGGTCGGTGCAATCAAACGGGCCGGCGATCTGGCGGTTGCGTCGATCCATTGGGGCGGGAACTGGGGGTATCGCATTCCGGGCGACCAGCGGCGGTTCGCCCGTGCCTTGATCGACACGGCGGGCTTCGACATCGTCCATGGCCATTCGTCGCACCACGCGAAGGCGATCGAAGTCTATCGGGAGAAGCTCATTCTTTACGGCTGTGGCGACTTCCTCAACGACTATGAAGGCATCAAGGGCTATGAGGAGTTTCGTGACGATCTCGCCGTGGCGTACCTTGCGAAGTGTTCCGCATCGAGCGGCAATCTCCTCGGCCTTACGATGGTGCCATTTCAGATCAAGAAATTCCGTCTGAACCGCGCGTCGCCGCAGGATGTGACATGGCTCCGAACGACGCTCGACCGCGAAAGCGCCAGGCTCGGCACCCGTATCGATGCCGCCGCAGGCAACGCGCTGAGGGCGCGATGGCGATAAGCGACAAGACCACAGGGAGGCCCGTCATGCACTGCGCCCTCCCGGTCGCATCCCATCAAGGAGGGCGCGGTATGACGGTGACCGTTCCGGTTCCCGAAGCTGTTCGTTCCAAGAAGACCGAGGCGACGTCGAACTGCTCGACGACCCAGACCATGGTCTCCAGGTGACGGCTTATGGCCTCGACAGAGTAGCGGGATCGCCCGCGCGCGAAGCAGAGCGGCAGAAGAAGCTGATCGCCGAGGTGCCGATCGACGGCCGCGTCCGATGCATGATGCTGCAGCAGCAGCGTCGCTGCTTCCTCGGCAACCGCTTCCGAGGGCTTGCCGATGGCGCCCAGGCAACTGAATCCCGCCGGCGCCTGCTCGTATTCCGCGGTGAGAAAGATGCCGGCCCCGGGACAGGCGGCGCGCACGCGTTCCGGCCGGATCTCCACCCTGGCGCCGAGCGTTCCGAGCAAGGCCGCGGCGCGATCGGCCATGCGCTGAGGGATGTGCGCAGGGAGGTTTGCGGCCACTGCGCGGCCTTTCACCCGGCGCAAAGCTCCGCGGCGGAGGAGGTCGAGCGGCGCGAGCGGCGCCGCCGCCGCGGGAGAGCCGGCGATCGCCGCGCGGATCTGGCCCTTGCCGACGGGAAACCAGCCCCAGGCATCGAGCGCCATCTCCGCACCGATGCCGAGGCGCTTCAGCATCGGCAGCCATACATCGCAGAGGTAATCCACAGGCGGGCTCTGCGGGAGATGCGTTCCGCCGCGCACCACCACGCTGCTCTTGCCGGCGGCGAAAGCCAGCGGCAGCAAGACGGTCTGCAGAACCAGGGTGACGGCGCCGGCGCTGCCGCCTTCGCGGGCCAGCGCCACGTCAAAAGCGTAATCACCGGCGGACACCGGCGCATGCGGAATGAAGTCCAGCTCCTGCGAGGCGAGCGTGTCGCCGGAAAGACGCGCGTCACAGAGCGCCGCCGCAGCGCGTACCGCCGTCAAATGCTGCGCCGCCAAACCGGGATTGCGACGATTTGCCCGGATGCGCTCAATGCGCAGAGAGCGACCGGTGATGGCGGCAAGGCTCACCGCAGTGCGCAGGATCTGGCCGCCGCCTTCGCCATGAGCGCCATCGATCAGCAGCGGCGCATCCGTGCGCGATCGCATTCGCAAGCGCCTATCCCTTCGCCTTCGCGCGAAGCTCGGCAATCAAGTCGGACACCCGTCCGCCATGATGGTCGACCACCGATGCGAACTCCTCCCGGTAGGTCACCGCCTGGCTTACGCCGTCAATGGTCACGTCGACGATCTTGTACCCTGCGCCGACACGTTCGACCTGCCAATCGAGCGCGATCGGCGTCCCGCCTCCGGGCCGCGTGATCACGCTGCGTACCAGAACGCCCCTCGTGTTTTCGGGCCGCGAACCGGTCACGGTGAATCGCTCCCCCTGGTACCGGCTGAAGCGAGCGGCATAGACATGGACGATGTAATCCTCGAAGGCTTGCGTGAATTGCTCTCGCTCGGCATCGCTCATGTCGTGCCAATAGCGCCGGAGCACAAATCGAGCGATTCGCGGCGTGTCGAAGGCGTCCAGCGCGATCGGGCGCAACCGCTGCTCGAGTTCCCTGGAGGGGCCCGAAGGGGTCCTGAGGAGATCCAGCACCTTGTTGGCGAACTCGGTAATGAAGCTTGCGGCATCGGCCTCGCTCGCCGGTGACGGGCGAGGTGTGAGGGGCAGGATCAACAGGACCAAGGCGAGCATGGCCGCCAGCGGTCGGGCGAACATGGGATTGGTCTCCGGCAACCGAAACAAAAACTTACGCCCGATTTCCGCCGGCTGCCTTGATGCATGTCAACCCGCTCAGGCTGACCTGCTTCAATGGCCGCTGGCCGCGGCTCTTCGCTTGCGCCAGGCGGCGCCGGGCAGGGTGATCCGGAGCCCGTCATGGGCGA
Source organism: Alphaproteobacteria bacterium (assembly GCA_030037055.1). GTDB lineage: Bacteria > Pseudomonadota > Alphaproteobacteria > ATCC43930 > CGMCC-115725 > DAHUYF01. Next base: position 7,062 of record JASHRZ010000087.1, on the reverse strand, counting down.
TGCGAGCGGCAACGCCGTGCTCGCGGGCGAGCCGCCGGAGCAGCGCGCCGACGCGCCGCCCGTCGCGGCCGACGATGCCGCTGCCGCAGTGAGTGAAGATCGCATTGCTCACGCCTTCCTCCGCGCACCAGCCGAGCTGCGCGCGAATGGTCGTATGACCGATGCGGCGACCATCGCGCCGGCGGATGATCGGGCGGAAGAGGCTCGCGCCGTCGCCGACATAGAGGGTGACGCCGGTGAGCGCGCGGGCCCGATGCCGGATGGCAACCACGTCCGGTACATAGAATATCGATGCGGCACCTGCCGTGATGCGGTAACCGACCGCCGGCGCGCGCGTCGAATGCTCGACCGAAAATGCTTCGAAACAAATTCCTTCGATCGCAAGCGGCTCGCCCACCGAGATGACGCCGCGGCGGGTGACGGGATAGCGCTCGATCAGTTTCCAAGTCTCCTTGGTCGCATAGACAGGACAGCGGACGCCATCGGCAAGGCCGAAAGCGTGATCGGGGTGGCCGTGGGTCAGCACGATCGCGCTGGGTGCCAAGCGCGCAACGCGTCTGCGCCAATCGGCGCCGCAGTCGACCATGATGCGGGCTCGGCCATAGCGCAACAGGAGCGCGCTGTGCCGCCAGTGACGACGCGTACGCCGCTCGATTTCACCGCGCGTGCCGAGAAAGACGAGTTCGATGCTCCCGGAGGCAGGCGGTCGCTCCGCAGGGATGCGTGCTCTCGACGCTCGGTATTTCGTCACCGATGGCCGGTTGATCTGCATCAAAGCGACAGCCCTCCATCCATGGCTTTATCCTCTACATGGTCGCTCGAAAGCAGCACGCCGCCGGCGCAAGCTATCCGTTGCGTGCCTATCGCGCCTGGGACGCGCCGACGCGTTGGTTCCATTGGATCAACGCGATCTTGGTCGCCACGCTGCTGATCCTCGGCACTGCAATGCTCACCGGCCGCTGGTTCGGGGTCGGCGACGAGGGAACGCATCAGCTGCAGCGCATTCATGTCGTGTTCGGCGTGGCCTTGACCCTCAATGTCCTCTGGCGCTGCTACTGGGCGTTTCGCGGCAGCCGATCCGCCCAATGGCGTGCGGTCCTTCCCGGCGGCCATGGCTATTGGAAAGATCTCAGGGCCTATTTGTCGGCTTTCGTCGCCGGACATCCGCAATATTACATCGGACACAACCCGTTGGCCCGGCTCGGGGTGACCGTGCTGTTCATTCTCCTCGCGGTGCAAATCCTGAGCGGGTTGACACTGCTCGGCATCGATCAACTCGCGCCCCCCGAGCGATGGGTCGGCGAGCCGACCGCCCAATGGCCGGTCGGGACGCCAATCCCATACCTGCCCTGGGCGATCGATTGGACGGGGGCGGACGCTGCGGCAATAAGGACTCCGATCCGCCTGGCGCATCTCTACGGCTTCTACCTGCTCGTGATTGCCACGATCCAACATGTCGTGGCGGTGATCACGACAGAACTGCGGGAAGGCGGGGATCTGGTTTCGGCCATGCTCACGGGCTGGAAATCGCTCCCCGGCAGGCCCGAGGACGAAAACAAGACGGATGTCGGGCCCCGCCGGAGGCCGGCTCGTCGCCGGCACTGAAGACGGAAGGGGCGCAGTCCGCCGTCTTGCCGAGCCGAAATCGGGAGGACTGAAATGCTTGAGCAGCTCACGGTGGACCAAGCCAAGCACGTCGCTGCATTGGCCCAGGCGGCGCGGCGGGCGCGCGATTGGAGCCTGTCGCCGCTTCCGGAAAGGGAACTCGGCGAGCCGGCGCCGGCGCGGGGCGAGCACAATCCCGGTAGCGCAGTGGGCCTAGAGTCGCTGCCGCCGGGCCATTCGGCGGGGCTCGCGCTCCGGCAGGCCATCGCCGGTTTGCCTGAGGCGGCCCTTCCCGAACTGCGGGCGCTCATCTGGCTCGGCCGCGGTGAGTATGCCGCCAAGGACTGGGCAAAGGCCGTGACTGCGGCCTCGATGGCGCCTGAATCCGCAATCGATGCCATCATTGAAGAGCCGGATCTGCACGACCTCGTCATGAAGGGCCTCTACACCCTCGCACTCGCGTGACGCGGGAACTGGGGGCTCAAGCCCATGCGCATCGCAGGGCAGGCGCCGGGAATCGGCACCAATCTTCAGCCGCCGATCAGCACGTCACATGCATCAGCGCTATCTTGTGCGCTTGCGAGCGATTGAAGGCATCGATAGCCTCCGGTGTGCGCTGGAGCACGACCTGGCAGCGGTGCTTATCGAAATAGTCTTTCGCCTCGGCGGAGAGCCGCACGTTGCCGTCTTGGCCGGTGCCGATGATGATGACATCGCATCCCTTCTCGAAGACCGCCTTGGCTTCAGCTTTCGAGATGATGTGCGAGGTGCCGTATTGCGCCTTCGAAAGACGCTTTTTTCGTTTCTTTACCTCGCCGGAAAGGCCGATGACGACGTCATGGTCGTAGGTCTCGCCGTCGATGGTGATGCTGCCGAACTCGGTCGCATTGATCCGCATGGCTCTGCCTCGCAAAATCCGTCTGCGCACGCGGCGTTGGCGCCGCCGTCCCCACAAAGTGCTGCTCGATCTCCGACCTACCGCCTCGCGCCAGCCCGCCGACGTGCCGCCGATCACATCGACCGCGGAGCGCGCGAGACGTGCGCGATTCGGCGAAGCGCGTCGGCGACCGGGTGATCCCACTGGACATGCGCCGCAACGTCGTCGAGGGAGATGATCCCGATCAGGGAATTGCTTCGGTCGAAGACTGGCATGCGCCTCACCCCGAGCTCTCCCATGCGCTTCGCCACATCTTCGACGGCGTCGTCTTCGAGGCAGTAATGGACCTCTTCCGTCATGATGTCGTCCACGGTGCAGGTCGCAACAGGCTTTCCGGCAGCCACGGCGCGAACCACGATGTCACGATCGGTGACCAGGCCCTCGACGCGAGCCCCCGAGACGACGGGCAGGATGCCGGCATCGACGCGGGCCATGAGGCGTGCCGCGCTCTCGACGGTGTCGTCGGGCGAAGCAACCGATACCTTGCGGGTCATGATGTCGCCGGCCTTCATGTCGTGCTCCCTCGTCGACCGCCAGGGGCGCCAATCCTCCGCGGCGCCGCCTGTCTCACCCCGGATCCAAAGTCGCTGCCGGACAATTCTCTCGCGGATCACCATCCAGCTCGCCTTGATCCAGATCAACCTGCCGCCCTGCGAGGGACCAGGGATCGATTGCTTTGGATCAATGTGCCCGGTTGCGGCGTCGCGATAGCGTCCATTGCGGCGGCGGCATCGGTCGCTCGCCGCCATACCGAGCTGATCATGGTTTTCCTCGCGGTCGCCGCACGCACCGCCCAGAGCCCAAGTCGCGCAGCGCATTGCCGTCGCAGGCGCGCCTTTTGCGTGCTCGTGCTCGGCCTTGCACATTTGCTCCTCGGCTGCTCGCCGTCGCGCACGTTCGAGGCGATCGACGTTCTGGAGGATATCGCGGCCGGTCCCGGTCCAAGCCACTTCAAGGAGAGCACGTTCGAGCCTCTGCGCCGGCCTGTCGCTTACGAGGTGGCGACGCGGCGGCACTGCGGCGATCTCTATGAGCCGGCACAACCTGCCGATGCGGCGTTGGTGCTGGTGCCGGGCCTGACGCCGCAGGGGAAAGACGATCCACGCCTCGTCGCCTTTGCCCGAAGCTTGGCCCGCGCGCGGTTTCGCGTATTGGTGCCGGATATTCCGAGCCTGCGCGATCAGAAGGTCAGGCCGGCCGACATTCGCGACATTGCGGACGCCGTCGTCTATCTCGGCCCCCCCTTCGACACGCAGCCCTCGCCGACGCTCGGCATGGTTGCCTTCTCCTATGCGGTGGCGCCGGCGATCCTCGCCACGCTGGAGGATGACGCCCGGGATCGCGTTGCCTTCATCGTCGCCGTCGGCGGTTACTACGACATCGAGGCCGCGATCACCTTCTTCACGACCGGCAACTTCCGGGACCCCGGAACGGGAGAATGGCGGTATCGTGCGCCGAACGAGTACGGAAAATGGGTTTTTGCACGCAGCAATACGGACCGTCTGGCCCTGCCGAGCGATCGCGACCTCGTCGGCCGTATCGCCGAGCGCAAGATGGCCGATCCGAAAGCTGAGGTCGGCGATTTGGTTGCGAGCCTCGGATCGGAGGGGCGGGCCGTCTATGCCCTGCTCGTCAATCGAGAGCCGGCGGCGGTTCCCGGGCTCATCGCGGCTTTGCCGCCGGCAATCAGGGCGGACATGGCGGCGTTGGATGTCAAGGGACACGACCTCTCGAAGCTTCCGCCCCGGCTGATCCTGGTCCACGGCCGCGACGACGCCATCATTCCGGCAAGCGAGAGCGAGCGGCTCGCCCTTGCCGCGGGGGATCGCGCGGCGCTTTACCTCGTCGACAGCCTCACGCATGTCGATCTCGGCGTTTTCGGCCTGTCGGATTTCCTGGCCCTGCTCGGCGCCGCGTACCGGCTTCTCGCGGAGCGCGACGCTATCGCGGAGGCGGCGCACCGGCCGAGCGTGCCCGCCCAGTCCGCCGCGGCCTTGAGCAAGATCGGGCTCGACGGCCCGCCACGGCCATGACGTACGCAGTGCCGTGGCTTGTGCCCTTGGCCGCCGCCTACGCGCCGACTCGCCGGCATCGCCGCCCAGAGCTTGCTCTTGGCCGTATTGCGAGCGGCGGGCCGCCGGTGGCGATTACGCAGCGAACGCTCGTCGAAAAGCCGTTCTGCCGGTTGATTCATCTCGACCGGGAGGTGCGCCGCGACGACCCACGCGTGCTGGTGGTCACGCCGCTCTCCGGCCATTTTGCCGCGCTCCTGGGGGACCTGATGGTCGCGCTCGCGCGCGAGCATGACGTCTATTTCACCGACTGGACGGACGCGCGGGAGGTCGCTCTCGCAAACGGCGATTTCAGCGTCGAGGAGAACATCGCTTATGTCTCCGATTTCATCCGGCATCTCGGCTTTCCGCTGCACCTGCTCGCGCTCTGCCAGTCGGCGATGCCGGCACTGGCGGCAACGGCGCTGCTCGCCGAGCAGCGCGATGCCGCCGAGCCGCGCACGCTCACGCTGATCAACGGGATGCTCGACCCCCGCATCGAGCCCACGCGTGTCGATCGCCTCGCCCGCCTTCGTCCTTTGCAGTGGTTCGAGAACCATGCGATCGCCGCAGTGCCCGCCGGCTTTGCCGGACAAGGCCGCCTTGTCTATCCCGCCGCCGTTCAGCACTCGGCGCTGATCGCCTATCTCTCGCGCCATATCGCCAGCGGCGGCGAGCTGCTCGGCAAAGTGCTGTACGATGACGGCGAGAATGCCGCAGAACAGCCGTTCTTGGAGGTATATCTGTCGGTGATGGATCTGCCTGCGGCGTTCTTTCTCGACACCATAAATCTGGTCTTTCATGAATTCGCCTTGCCGCGGCGCCGATTGTTCTGGCGCGGCGAGCGCGTCGAGCCAGCCGCGATCACCAAGACGGCGCTGATGACGGTGGAAGGCGAGCACGATGACGTCTCCGCCCCCGGTCAAACGGGCATCGCTCACGAGCTTTGCCGCAACATCCCCCGGGAGCGGCGGGTGCATCATCTGCAGCGGGGCGTCGGGCATTTCGGCACGTTCCATGGCCGAACGTGGCGTAACGAGGTCATGCCGCGTATTCGCGCCTTCATCCGGGCGATGGCTTGAGCGGAGGCCGTCAGACCGCGCCGCGCTGCGCATGTTGTGCCGCGAAGCGCCGCAACTCGGCGAAAAGATCCGGATCCGCGATGATCCGCGGCACTTTGTGCTGGCCTCCGAGCTGGCCGCGGCTTTTCATCCAGCCGGCGAAGGTGCCGGGCTTGACGACCATGACGACCGGCGCTTCGAGGCCGAAGCCGCCTGAGCGATGGGTACGGTAGTCGTCGTTCTGGCGGCAGAGGTGTTCGTCGATCATCCGCGCAAGAGCGTCGATATCCACCGGTGCAGCGTCGCGGAATTCGACGACATAGAGATGCCCCCCGCGTGCCTGCGAGGCTCCGGGAAATACCGGCCCCACCGCGAAATCGGCGAGGCAAACCCGCGCCGCCTCGGCGGCCTTGGTTACGGCTTGTTCGATTTCCTCGCCGGTGAGATGCTCGCCGAACGCAGAGAGCGAATAAGAGATCCTGCCGGTGACAAGGAGGCGCGGCGGCTCGCGCTCGACAAACCTGATGGTGTCGCCGAGAATATAGGCCCAAAGCCCCGCACAGCTGCTGATCACCAGCGCATAATCCACGCCCGGCTCGGCATTGCCGAGCCAGTGCCGAGCCGGATTGGCAGCCTCGATCTCGTCTGTTGGGACGAACTCGTAGAACAGTCCGTTGTCGACGATGAGCCGCAAGCCCTCGCCGAAGCCGCGGTCGGCGATGGCGATGAAGCCCTCGCTCGCGGGATAGACCTCGCGCAGCTCGGCGTGGCTCCCGCTCAGGAGCTCCTCGAACTCGGGCTGGTAGGGCGCGAAATTGACGCCGCCGTGAATCAACAGCTCCAGGTTCGGAAAGACGAGGCAAAGGCGCCGCGACCTGGTGGCGGCAAGGGCGAAAACGCGCTCGAAGAAAATGAGCAGCCAGCTCGGCGTTCCCGTAATCGTCCGAACGTCCTCGCTGATGGCCGCGCGCGCCAGCTTGTTGATCTTGTCCTCCCAGTCGGCGATCAGCGCGAGCTCCGGCGGGGGAAAGCAGTAAGGCTGTGCCCACCGGGGGATCTGGCTCGTGGCAATGCCGCTGAGGTCGCCGCTGCGAATGCCAGGGGCGTTCTCGACGAGGTCGGTGCTGCCGCCGAGCATCAGATTCTTGCCGCCAAGCACGCGGCTCTGCGGCCGATTCGCGAGATGGTGAACGAGGATGTCGATCGCCGCCCAGTCGTTCGACCGGTTCATTTCCCGCGAACAAGGGATGTATTTGGTCGTGCCGCTGGTCGTGCCCGAGGTCAGGGCGAAGAAAGGAATGACGCCCGGCCAGGTGCAGTCGACAAGCCGCGGAAAGTCGTGCCGCCAATACGCCTCCCACATGTCTTCGTAGCGGCGGAGCGGGACGCGCGCCTGAAAATCGCCGAT